>DYIZ01000189.1:5721-11385 GCA_020723385.1 Candidatus Aquidulcis sp. | reverse complement strand
CCCGCTGGCTTATGGCAACATCGGAGCCAACACCGCCGCTTCGGTCACCCTCACCGCCACCCTGGGCGTCAGCCTGACCTATGTCAGCGACACCCTGGGCGTTACCCCGGAGATCAATGGCAATACGGTTGTTTGGCATCTCCCACTGGCGTGCTATGGCTATCACAAGTCATTCACCCTCACCGTCCAGCCGCCGGAGGGTGCAGCCTATGGCGACGAGTACCCCGTCACCCTCACCCTCTCCGCCTCCCTGCCCGACCTTGCGCCCGACGACAACACCGCCGAGATCGTTGTGCGTGTCGTCCGCCGCACCTTCTTGCCTGTTGTGGCAAGGTGACTAAAAAAGATTCACCGTACCCAAGCATCACAAATTTAAGGCGCTCCCGATGGAAACAAGAGCGCCCAATTTCGCAGCCAGGAAAGTATTGGGGCTAAAGGTGTAAAGTAGCGATTATTGACGAAAGCGATGTTAGCAAAAGCTTGAGCCGCGACGGTGAGCGGGGCAGTGGCGAACCGTGCTATTTGTCTTCACTCAGATGTTCGCCATTCTGCCTTTGGTTGCTGGCGCGCAGGATTGTAACCATTAGGTCATCCAACTGGGTACTTAGCCTTGGGGTTAAGCCTTCCCAGGCGCTCTTTTCGATGGCCATGCGCTCGTACAGGGAGTGCAGGATGTGGCGAGTTAAGGCTTCCCGGTTGGTCAATGTGTTCCGGCGCTGGATGTAATTCTCGATTACCGCGATGTCCTGGCTTGTCAGGCGCTCGACAGGTAAACTTTCGACCAGATCGTTCACCAGGCGATCGCTGCTGACCCACGCGGAAGGGCGGGTAACCAGGCTTTCTAATTTGATTTCTTTGTGCTCGCGCACCACCAGTGTCCCAGCCGCCAGGTCGCCCAGGCGGCGAGACTGTTTGTCCAGGAACATAGCAACCAGACCAATGCCATAGGATGTGGGGAGGAAATCTATAGCCCGGACGAGGTTGCGAATGACCGCCTCGGATGGTGTGATGGGCGCTCCGCTGGTCCGTATGACGCGCAATCCCATCCTGCGTTTGCCAGGGGATTGTCCGTTCCAGGTAATTTCAAAGAAGATGTAATAACCCCACAAGAAAACGAATCCCAACAGGCCCAGGGCGGCGATCAGCCAGGGGGTTAGTATTTCGCCAGAATTATCACCCACGCTTAGGATCAGAACCAGAAGGATCACGATATACGTGATCAGTTGAAGTAGCAGAATGATGCAGGTATCCACCAGCGCTGCGAGAAAACGAGAACCGATCCCTGCGATTTCGTAACCGAAAACTACGTTTTCGGGTGTGTCAATGTTTAGAGTGTCGTCAAGAGAAACCATGTCGTTGTGAGTATAATAGAGAGAGTCTGATTTTGCGCCCCAGTAAGCAAGGCTGGTACAGATGCTTACAGCCAGGCGGCGCGATAGACGAAATTCTACCTCAGGATAGACTGGCGGACAATGCACGCTGACGAATTGTATCGTACACGAAAAGTTGACTGGGAGCGCCTGACCCGTTTGCTGGATTTAGGTCAGAACAATATCAGCCATCTTACCCCGGAGCAGATTCAGGAATTAGGCAGTCTGTACCGTGCAACCACCTCGGACCTGGCAGTTGCGCAGCGTGATTTTCCTCGCCACCAGATAACAGCGTATCTCAACCATTTGGTTGGGCAGGCGCATGCTACGATCTATCGCAGCGAGCCGATGGCTCGCCGGCGGCTGGTGCAGTTTGTCGCTGCTGGTTACCCGCGTGCTTTTCGCCGGGCCTGGCCGTTTATTTTGGCGGCGGCGCTGTTGTTCCTCGTCCCGGCTGTGTTGGCTGGTCTGGGCATCTACCTCGAGCCGCAGGCAGCCCGCTGGCTGCTGCCGGAAGAAACGCAGCGGTTAATTCCATTGATCGAGCAGAAAGAATTATGGGTAGACATCCCGTTGACGGAGCGGCCTTTTACCTCCTCGTTTATCATGCAGAACAATATACGCGTGGCGTTTCTGGCTTTCAGCGGCGGGGTGCTGTGCGGGTTGATGACGATCTGGGTCATGGTGATGAACGGCCTCGTGCTGGGTGGAATCACAGGTTTGACTGCTTATTACGGCGTGGGGTTTGAACTGTGGACCTTTGTCATCGGGCATGGGATGATCGAGCTGAGTGTGATTATCATCGCTGGAGGCAGCGGCTTGATGTTGGGCTGGGCGCTGCTGCATCCCGGTCTGTTGCGCCGGCGTGACGCACTGGCGCTGGCCGCGCGCCAGGCAGTGACGCTGCTGAGTGGGTGTGTGCCTCTGTTGATAATTGCTGGCCTGATCGAGGGATTCATTTCACCCGCCGAAGGCCTGCCGTGGGCGGTCAAATGGATTGTTGGGTTGGGCAGCGGGATCTTGCTTTATTCGTATTTGTTGCTCGGGGGGCGAGAACGGCGTGACCGGCGTGCCAGGTAACGCACGGCGGTTCAACATTTCTTTCTGCTTTAGAGAAGCGTTTTGCCTTTAAGCTCGAGGTAACGATTGATCACCGTGATGGTCAATTGGTTGGCAGGCACATCCAGGGTCATCACGCCGTGGCGGCGCAGGTTTTCCAGTGTCACGCGGCGCTCATCCAGCAATTGGCTTGCCGCAGCGCGCTGGTACACCGCCAGCGTGTTCTGCGGACGCTGCTGGGCAGCCGTGTGAACATCTGGATCGCTGATTGTGACCACCAGCGGTAAGTGGTTGCGCGCCAGTTGTGCCACCTGGCCGACTAGGTTGTTCAGACTCAATCCTCCGCTTAAATCGGTGAAGATGATCATCAGAGCACGCTTGCGCTGCTTGAGCGCCAGGTAGGCGAGCGCGCGGTGGTAATCAGGCTCAATCGGTTGAGGCTCGACGGCGTAAAGCAGCTCCAGCATACGGTAGAACTGGCCGCGCCCTTGACGAGGGCTGATGAAATGCTTCACCTGGTCGGCAAAAGTCATCATTCCCACTCGGTCGCCTTTGCCGGTGGCGACGTAAGCCAGCAGCAGCACCGCGTTGATGGAGTAATCCAGCTTGGCCATGCGCGCCACCGGGCTTTGCATCATGCGCCCAATATCCAGCACAGCCATGATATTCTGGCTGCGCTCCGTCTGGTATTCGATCGTTACCGGGCGATTGCGTCGGGCTGTAGCTTTCCAATCTATGTGGCGGAAATCATCATCGGGCAGGTATTCGCGCAGACGCTCGAATTCGGTGCCCTCGCCAAACATACGGCTGTGGCGTAAGCCCATCTCCTGCAGGCGGTTGCGCCGCAGCAACAAATCATAGCGTCGCACATCCAGCAGATTGGGATAAACCTTGACTGGCGCGCTCGCAGGGAGCCGCCCTTGGCGGATAACCAGCCCGAGTGGGCCGATCCAACGCAGGTTGAGATCGCCGAAAGCGTAATCGCCGCGCCGCAGGGGATGCAAGTGATACAGCCCCTGCCATACGCTGCGCCCGGCCACCTCACCGCTCAGGATGAAATTTTCGGCTTGAAAAGCCTCGGGCGGCTCGTCGCGCAGCCAGATCTTTGCCGGGATGCGCTGGCGGTTGCGCACGGCGACGCGGATGGGGTTATCCGCGCCCAGGCTGAGACGGCTGTCGTGCTGGCGGCTGATCTCGAAACGGTTGATTCCGCCCGCCAATCGCCAGTCGAGCGCCAGGAGCAATCCCACGGCCAGTGTGTAGATCCAGCCGATCCACTCCAGCGCCGGCAGCCAGGCGCCGAGTGCGATGATTGGGGCTGCCAAGAGAAGGATTAAGACACCACGCAGTGTGGGGAGCACTATCTTGGCACCTCAACCTGTCCTAACAATCTTTGGATTACCGCATCTGCATCCAGCCCTTCGATCTCTGCCTCCGGTTTGAGCAGCAGACGATGGCGGAAGACGGACGGGACGAGGGATTTGACATCGTCGGGAATGACATAATCGCGCCCCTGTAATGCGGCGTAAGTTTTGGCGGCTAAAAGAACGTGCGTGGCGGCGCGCGGACTGGCGCCCAGGATGATGTCGGGCGAACGACGGCTGGCGGCTGCAATGCGGGCAACGTATTCCAAAATGCCGGGCTCAACCGTAACCTGGGTTATCATCTGGCGGATCTCCGTCACGGCTGCGGCTGGGAGGATGGCCTTCAGCCCGGCCGCGATCAGATCGTGGGCGTCAAAGCCCTGGTTGTAGCGGCGCAGGAGCTCGATATCAACTTCCAGGGGTGAATAATCTACCAATACCTTGAACATAAAACGGTCCAACTGCGCTTCGGGCAGCGGATAGGTGCCTTCATATTCGACCGGATTTTGTGTGGCAATCACCATGAAGGGCGATTCCAACGGATAGCGCTCACCTTCCAGGTTCACCTGGCGCTCCTCCATTGCCTCCAGCAACGCCGACTGGGTTTTGGCCGGAGCGCGGTTTATTTCGTCGGCCAGCAGCAGTTGAGTAAAGATGGGACCTTTTTTCAAGTGAAAGCGACTGGCGCTCAGATCGAACACGCTCGTGCCCAGGATGTCGGATGGCATCAGATCGGGGGTGAATTGGATGCGCGTGAATTTGGCTTGCACCAGGTGGGCCAGGGTTTTGGCCATCAGCGTTTTGGCGGTGCCTGGCACCCCCTCCAACAGAACATGCCCGCCAGTGAAAAGCGCTACGATCAACATCTTGAAAGGCTCTTCCAGGCCAACGAGCACTTTGTCGGCTTCTTCCCGCATGCGTTTGTAAACCGTTTGCAGGTTCATAGGTTTAAGCGGTGAAATACTCATTGATGACTCCTAACCCGCATAATGCGGAACAGTTCTAACCCAATCTTGGATTTTGTTCTTTTGGCTCTCCCGCCAAAGGCGGGAGAGCCGTTCTTTTTTTGCACAGAACGCATTGGTTAGGCTCCTTTGCGTTTTTTTAGAGCCTATAGCAGCCAATCCGAGACCTCACCAGCCAGGCGTATCATCTCCTGCTCGTTTATGTTCATTTCTTGCAGCCGCCTGAGCAGCACGGACAGCGCGTTTTGATCCAGGTTGGGATGATAGCGAGAAAGCTCGGCGACGAATTGCTCATCGGGCAATGTGGGGTCAATGTGATACCGTCGTCCAAAGTGGCGTTTGATTTGCTGATAGTATTGTCTCAGAACGTGCCGTCGGCGCCCGGCTTGCCGGTTTAAGTTGGCAATGGCAGTGATGTATTCGAGTGGTGAGCGGCGCTGAGTGTCGCGTGCCAGCGAGATAGGGCGTCCGAAGATCTGCCCCCGGAGCAGCAGCGCCAGGAAAACCACCCCAGCCGCGAAGAGCAGCGAATGGCCGGCCGGTGTATAACGCAGCCAACTATCTGGCCCGCTGATCTCGATACTCTCAGAGCGCACGCCATGGTGCCATTCATCGAACCATACCAGCCCGCCCTGGGGGATGCCGGCGAGCAGGTTGAGCACCAGCTCGGCGTTTCCAGCCTGTTTAAGCCCGGTGTTCGAAAACGGGTTGGTTGCTGCACACAGGATGACGCGGCCATTGCCTTGCCTGAGCAGCACCAGCACCGGGTAAGGCCCGGCTGCCAGCAGCGTGGCAAAGTCAGCTCGCTGGCTGTCCAGATAACCCACCGGCTGGAAGTTCTCCAGCGTAGGCAGCGGCGGGTTGGTCAGCAGCGGCGTTTGGGCAGCGACCGGGATGTCTAGCGGG
>DYIZ01000189.1:0-5711 GCA_020723385.1 Candidatus Aquidulcis sp. | reverse complement strand
GTCATAGAATTTTGCCTGGAAATCATAATGCCATTGGTCTCCAGCCATCCCCGATGGTTCTCTGGCAATGATCAGCGTTCCCCCTGCCTCAACCCATTCGTTCAGCGCCTGCCATTCGTTGTCCAGGATCGGCGTCGTGGGCGACAATAGAAAAACGAGGCTGGCATCATCCGGGGGGTGGAAGGTATCCGCGGTTTGGGAGCCAACGATGTAGCCGAGCCTCTCCAGCCACAAACTCAGAGCGTGCGCCCCATCTGGCGCGTTTGAAAAGCTGGCCAATGGCGGTTTGGGCGGCTCTTTGCTTTGTTGAATAGCGGCAGCGATCGTCGTTAATAACAGGATAACCAGCAATCCGATCGCAAGCCACGTGTCCCGGGAGAAGCGTCTCATGGTTTCTTGTTCAGCTCGTTGACCCGCGCCGCATATTCTTTGAGCGACTCTTCGTCCATCGAATGGTAGCCGTACCACACCTGGTCGAAGACATCCACCACATCCTTGAGCGGCGCAGCCAGGCTGGGCTGATTTGCTACGCTGCGCAGAACTTCGCGGTTGGTGAGCGAGCGGTTGTAGCGCAATAAGCCTCTTTCTTCGAGCAAGAGCAGCGAAGAGATGTAGAGGTAGCGCACAGCGGCGCGAAAATCGCCTGCCGCCGATAGCGCCTGTGCGCGCTTGATCGCTGCTGAAGAGGTCAGCACTTCACCGCCATCCTCGCTTTCTTCAGCGATGTCTGCTTCGCCCACCAGCCTGCCGAGCGTGCTTCTCAGGGCGTATGCAAGGATCGTGACCAGGATCAGTACAATCGCCCCACTGAACAACCAGTTTGATCCTACGTTGGCATCCAACAGCGGGCCGTCAAAACGATTCAGCCAGCGGTTCACTGCCTGCCAGAATTTCTCCCACAGGGTAGTTAACGGAGATGGGCGCTCCTCCGGCCATTGAAATTCTGGCTGAGCGAGAATCTCTTGCAAGGGGGTGAGCGCATCACCCGGAAGGGCCACTCCCGGCCAGCTTGCCACCGCATCTTCCAGCGCGGCCAGCAGCCTCTCCAGTCGCTTCAGATCTGGAGGATTGCTGCGCAATTGGGCGGCAAGGTAAGCGTGGCTGACCTGAACCACCCGCCCATCCTCCAGCTTGACCTGAGTGATCGCTTCCCATTCGGCAGCCAATCCTTCCAGCGTGGGTTGAGGGTCTTGAGATGCCTCTGGCAGAGTCTCCAGCAATTGTCGCGTGTGCGCCAGCATCTGGCGGTATTCTGCCAATGTAACCTCTGTCCCGGCGGCATTGACTCGTAAGCTGGCAGGCATTACTAGAAATACTGCCAGTAAAGCCAGCGCGGCGAGAGATGTTCGCCAGCGGAGAATCTGGGACTGGAAGATCGTCATGGCTTTAGAGGCTAAAAAACCACCGTTTAGAATGCCATCAGGGATGCGGCCATCGTAACTGCAAAGATGATCCCATACAAAAGGCCAAATAGCGCCATGCCGCCGAGAGAGAGAATGCCCATATAGCCAATCTCTTGAGGGGTGATCAGCTTTGGCGAGTTGACAACCGGCGCCTGGCTGGTGAGCGTGGTTGTATCGCTCTCCTCAGCCGATTCGACGTGGCTCAGGATGGCCAGGTCTAAGCCCTCGGTGCGGACGCGTAGATCGAAATATAAAAGTGTCACTGCCGACAACTGCAGCGGCATGTAGAGCAGCCCTGTAATCAGTGTGGTCAGCGATTGGATCACGGTCTGGATCAACATTTGGGTGCCGTAGCTGATCTCCCCTGCCAGCAGCGTTTGCAGGGCAATATTGATTATGTAGGCTGGCCCAGAAGTGATTACCCTGCTTAGCAGGGCCAGGACTAACATATAACCAATCACCCACCAGAAGCGCCGCCGGGCCAGCTCCCAGGCGCGCCGGATGGCTGAAGTAGCGCCTTGCTTCTCCAATACGACGACTGGCGCGATAAGCGGCATCACGCATGTGCCGATAAAGATCAATGGCCCGGTGGCAGCCACCCAGCCTATGCAGGGGATGATCAACAGGAGGCCAAGCCCGATGAGCATGAGAGTCACCAGCAGAATTGCGCCAACCAGGCTCTTCCAGGAATGGCCAACCTGCCGGTAGGCTTTGCCTATGCTTGTATCGTGTCCCAGGTAGAGATCGGCAATGGCGCGGGTCATGGCAGCAGTGGCAACTCCCTGGAGAAGGATCAGGCTCAAGATGCTTACCAGGATGCTCACCCCTGAGGTGGCCAGCAGTGTGGGGAGCATTTTGTTATATTGCAAAAGCGCCGTTTCACTTTGAAATGCGTTTGCACTTTGGAACATGTTTGCGCTGGAAATGGCCGCTATCAACAATTGCAATATAGATAGAGGCACCTGGACGATTGCAATGATGCCGATGAAAACCAGGAATTTGTGCCGGTAAAGCCGTATGGCGCGGTCCAGGATTTCCCCGATGCTCAGGGGGCGCAGTTCGAAGGTCTGGGTCATATTGAATCCTCCTAAGTCATGATTCGTCGGCGGTTCTTACAAGCGCCGACTGAACGTTCTCTTCAGGATATTGGAATTCTGGTAAAGCAACTCAGTTGCTCCACATCTCTATCGCCCTACCGGATTAATTATACACTAATCTTTCGAATGCCCAACTCTACCCGCTCGCTGCTGCCTTGTATTCAGAGCATTTGGCTGACTTTCATAACAGCCTGTCATCACGCCTTTCGTGAATTACAGCTTCGTGGTAAAACTATCTTGATTGTAATCGGTTCGAAACCGCCAGGAGGGCTGTGACAGATGCCAATTGATGCGCCGCTTTCAACCGGAATGATTCTCTCCAGCCGCTACCGCATCGTCAAGTCGCTCGGGCAGGGCGGGTTTGGAGTGGTATACAAGGCGTGGGATATTCGCCTCAATGTGCCTTGCGCCGTGAAGGAAAACTTCGAAGCCAGCGCTGAAGCCGAACGCCAGTTTGCCCGCGAGGCTTCGATCCTCGCCGGGTTACGCCATCCTAACCTGCCAAAAGTGACTGATCACTTTTCTCTGCCGGGGCAGGGGCAGTACCTGGTCATGGAGTATATCGAGGGGGAGGATTTGCAAGCCAAGCTCGACCGCGCGGGCGGTCCGCTGCCCGAAAATCAGGTTCTGCCCTGGTTCGAGCAGATTTGCGACGCGCTCATCTATTTGCATACCCACGTGCCTCCCATTATCCACCGTGATCTCAAACCGGCCAACATCCGTATCTGCCCGGATGGCACGGCCATGCTGGTGGATTTTGGCATTGCCAAGTTATATGATCCGGCGAAACGTACCACGCTAGGGGCGCGCTGTGACACCGGGTTTTGCCCCTTTTGAACAATACGGCCAAAAACCTGCCGATGCCCGCACGGATGTCTATGCTTTTGGCGCTACGCTTTATGCTGCTCTCACCGGGCAGACCCCGCTGGAAAGCATTGATCTGATGGGGGGAGCACTTCTGCCGGCCCCGCGCTCCCTCAATCCATCAATCACGCCACAAATCGAGTCTGCTGTTTTGAAAGCAATGGCGCTGTTGCCCGATCAGCGTTTTCAGAGCGTGATGGAATTCAAGGCGGAGCTTACAGCTTTCAACAATCAGCGGACGGCTTTCAGCGACCGGAAATTGACGCCAGCCCAGGACACGGTGGGGACTATCGGTGTAGAACAACGAGATCAGCTTCTGTCTTTGCCTAAACAGACAATCAGCCCTGTCACACCGCCGCCCGCAGTAGCCCCCGCTCTTGCAAGGGAATCAGGAAAGCGAGCTGCCGCGCTGGATGCTGCCTATGTCCCATTGCCTGAAAAGCACCGCTTGCCGTGGGCATGGATTGTCGTCGGCGTTGGCGCATTGGCGCTAATTGTGATTGGTATGATGGCTGTTGTAGCAGGTTTCCTGCTGCGCCCAACTCCCACTCCGACAACTGATGTCCGGGCTCTCCAAACGGCTTTGGCGCTCCAATGGACCCGTACGCCAACGGTTACCATCATACCCACACGTACCCCAACGCGTTCTCCCACGCTCATCCCCACACATACTCCCACCAGCACACCTACTAAGGTGATGCTCAGCGGGTTGCCCGTTGGGATCGTTCTTCCGAGCAAAGATGAGCCTCGCTGGATCCAGGATGAGGCCAGGTTTAAGGATGCATTTACAAATGCTGGCTACAATGTCCAAATTCTTTTTAGCCAGGGCGATTCCGCCACTGAAAAAGCAAATGTCGAAGCTCTCGTTGCACAGGGTATCAATGTCCTCATAATCTGTCCACAAGATGGCGCTGCAGCAGCTTCTGCCGTTGAGGAAGCTCGCACAGCGGGCGTGATCGTCATTTCCTACGATCGCCTGGTCCGCGATACGGATGCCGTTGACTACTACGTGAGCTTCGACAGTATCGCCGTAGGTGAAGCCCAAGCCCAATATTTAGTTGATAAATCTACTGGCACAGGCAATCCGCTGTATCTGTACACCGGCGCGGCGTCCGATAACAATGCATTCCTGTTCTTTGAGGGCGCCTGGAACGTTCTGCAGCCCAAGATCGCCGATGGCACCTTTGTCATCAAAAACTCCAGCGAAGCCGTAGCATTGCAGGGCAAGGCCAGGCTAACACGCAACGAACTGGCTAGAATTATCAACCAGGTAACTACCCAATGGGACTTCTACATTGCCCAAAATTTGGCAGAGTCCAACCTGTCAGTCAACAAGGCTGCGGACAAAGGTGACGTTTTCATCCTTGCCCCTAATGACGGCACTGCCCGTGCTATTGCCGACGTATTTGCTGCGGACAATGATGTCACCAGCTACGTCATTACTGGCCAGGATGCTGAGAAGGCATCTATCCAATATATCATTGATGGTAAGCAGTCCATGACTGTTTTAAAGGATGTCCGTACCCTGGTTCAAGATGCCATCAAAGCAGCCATTGCTTATCTCGAAGGCAAGACTCCCCCGCAAACGACCACTTACAACAACGGAGCGATTGATGTTCCAGCAGATCCATCTGTGATCATCACCGTTGATAGAAGTAACGTCAAAGCAGTTGTGATCGATTCCGGATATTGGCCCGCCAGCGATTTCACCGGATTGCCATAACAAAAAATGACCCCCAGATAGTAGTACCACCGCAAAATAACACGATTTATAAACGCCATAAAAGTAATAGATTTCCGTCAAAAAACACCTGATGCTTTTGCGATGCTTATCCAATACACAGGAGTAGTGTGGTTATTATCGGGAACCGCGTATGGAATAATTCTTAAGAGAATTGAAATTGGAGGAGTATTGGGCGATAGTTTAATTTTTCTCGTACTTCTTGGACCAGGAATGCTCCTATTAGGGGTAACAATATTCCTTCGGAGAGTATATTGGTAATTCTTGCAGTAGAGACAATGATCTACTGAATCCTTGAGAGCACTGATTATCCTCCCGTCAGTGCTCTCAGGCTACTTCAGCGGACATGATGACATGGACAACCGGAAACAAACCGGACGCGCCGCGGCCATTGGATCATTGCGCTGAATACCCCGGCGTCTTCGGCTTGGATTAACTGATTCTTTCGTTTGGAGTAAATATGGTAATACCTAAACTCATAACAAAGACTTGCATTTTTTTACTGGTCGCGGTTTGTTCTTATGGATGTGGCTTATCCTTACAAACTAAATTTACTATAGCTTTTCAGGAAAAGATTTAGGACGATGTGAAGCGGTTAGGCAGCTT
>DYIZ01000012.1 GCA_020723385.1 Candidatus Aquidulcis sp. | reverse complement strand
CTTTTTGGGCCATAATTCGCGAAAGTCACTTTAATTTAAGCGAACAGTCAGTTATCATTTTATTCAAACAAAATTGTAACAATAGACGGAGTAACTACGCCATCAATGTTATTGACTGATTTTTGGAACGACCTAAGCTGGGATGGAATTGCAAAAGAGGGTGGAGTTAAATTAAAAAATGGCAAGAAACCAGAAAAGTTAATAAAAAGAATAATCGAGATGTCACTTGGTGAAAAGGATATAGTTTTAGATTACTTTCTAGGGAGCGGGACCACAGCGGCAGTAGCGCATAAATTAGGCTGTCAGTATATTGGGATTGAACAACTTGATTACAGAGAAAACGATAGTGTTGTAAGACTGCAAAATGTTATTGACGGTGACCAATCTGGTATCTCCAAAATTATCAACTGGCAAGGTGGTGGTACCTTAGTGTATTGCGAGTTAATGGAATGGAACGAACGGTTTGTACAAAATATCCTGAACGCCAGCAACAAAGACATTTTGCAAAATATCTGGAAGGAAATGCAGGACAAAGCTCATCTCAGTTACCGGCTGGACTTGCGCCAGTTCAACGTAAATGCCAATAATTTCGCAGACCTTTCGCTCGAAGACCAGAAATGCTTTTTGATGGAAGCATTGGACAAAAACACGCTGTACGTCAACCTGAGCGAGATAGGCGACGAAACTTACGGTGTGAGCGAGGAAGACAAACGTCTGAATCGGGAATTCTATGGATTGTAAAAACCAGACCCTAAAGGTTTAGTCGCGAGCCTTCGTTCTTTCGGGCAAAACAGTTTAGCAATCACACAATTTGTAAGGCAAAGAATACCTTTAGGGTCTTTTAGGAAAATACCATGCCTACCCTTCGTGAGGATTTCGATACATTATGGCGCTATAACGCGCTTCACAAAGACTTGCCGGATTGTGTCACACAAAACCTGAATCCGGCAATGCCCCTGCGTTACTACCAGAGCAGGGCGTTAGCGCAGTTGTTCTTTTATCTGACTGGATTTCAGGACCGTGTACGGCCCACCCAACTGCTTTTCCATATGGCGACCGGCTCCGGCAAAACGCTGGTGATGGCGGCGGCGATACTATACCTCTACGAGCAGGGCTATCGCAATTTCCTGTTCTTCGTCAACCAGACCAACATCATTGATAAAACCCGCAATAACTTTCTCAACCCGCTTTCGATCAAATACTTGTTTGCCGAAAAAATCAAAATCGGGGCAAAAGAAGTTCACTTGCGCGAAGTAGTGAACTTCCAGAGCACTCACCCAGATGACATCAGTATTCTATTCACCACCATTCAGGGTTTGCATTCGCGCCTGAATACTCCGCATGAAAATGCCCTGACTTATGATGACTTCGCGGACCAGAACGTCGTTCTGATATCGGACGAAGCCCATCACATCAATGCCGAAACACGCAATCGTAGAGAATTGGGGCAGGATGAATTGCTGGAACTCGATACATGGGAAGCAACCGTTCGCAAGCTTTTTAGTGCCCGTACCGAGAACATACTGCTCGAATTTACCGCTACGGTTGAATTGGATAACCCCAATATTGCGGCAAAATACGCCAACAAAATCCTGTACCAGTACGCTCTGAAGCAATTTCGCGAAGATGGTTACTCCAAAGAAGTGAAAGTGTTGGAAGCCGATTTGCCGCCGATGGAACGCGCTTTGCAGGCAGTCGTAATCAGCCAGTACCGGCGCAAGGTAGCCGAGAAGCACGGTGTGGCGCTCAAACCAGTCTTGCTGATGAAATCGCGCACCATCAACGAATCCAAAGCGCATGAAGTCGAATTCAAGACGCTCATGCGCGAATTAGATTCCGCCCGGCTGGAAAGGCTTAATAATAACGCCGGCGGCATTACCCAAAAATCCTTTGCCTATTTTGAAGCCCAAGGCATTCCGTTAGATGCTCTGGCCGCTGAACTGCGCCAGGAATTCGACGAAAACCGCATCCTGATTATCAACTCGAAGGAAGAGAGCGAGAAAAAACAATTACTGGTCAACTCGCTGGAAGACAAAGACAACGAAATCCGTGTGGTGTTTACGGTCAACATGCTCAACGAAGGCTGGGATGTGCTCAACCTGTTCGACATCGTGCGCCTGTACGATACCCGCGACGCAAAACGCGGCATTCCTGGCAAAACCACCATCTCCGAAGCTCAGTTGATTGGGCGCGGAGCGCGTTACTTTCCCTTCCAACTCGAAGCCAGCCAGATACGCGATCAACGCAAATTCGACGAGGATATTACGAGTGAATTACGCGTACTAGAAGAGTTGTATTATCACAGCGCCCAAAACCCACGCTATATTGATGAGTTGCATACCGCGCTGGTGCAAACCGGTATCATCGCGCCGCGTACTAAAACTGTCATCATGCGAATTAAGGATGATTTCAAAGCAACCGATTTTTGGAAAAATGGCGTGATTTTTGTCAACAAACGCATTCGTAATGAACGAGAAGACATTTTCGACTTCGGTGATATCACCATAACCAAACGCCATCGTTATTCGTTGCAAACCGGTATAACTCTGGAGGCTTTGATTTTGGAAAATCAACCTGCGCAGACCGGAGGAACTATTACTTTGCCCGTCAACTTGCGTGATTTGGGCCTAAATGTCATCCGCACAGCCCTACAACGATTGGAGTTTTATCAATTTTCCAACTTGTCGGGCTATTTCCCTTATCTGTGTTCCATACAAGAGTTCATTACATCCAATGAATTTCTAGGCGATGTAGTTGTTGACGTAATTGGCATGATGGAGCAAATTGCAGGTCTTGCACAAGACCAAAAATTACGCATGGCTATTGATGTTTTGGAAAAAATCGCAAAAGAAATTCAAACCGGCACACCTGATTATCTTGGCACGAAAGTCTTTGAACCGATTGGAATCAAGTATTGCCTGAAAGATAAAACCCTGCAAATCACCATCAACGAGGGCGGCGATCAAGAACGCGGTATAGGAATGCGGGAAACAACCAACGGCGCTTTGTCGCTTGATTTACGCGATAAAGCCTGGTACGTTTACGATGAAAACTATGGCACATCCGAAGAGAAGTATTTCATCCGCTTTTTGCATGGCATAGTGAACCGCTTGCAGGAACGTTACTCCGAAACCTACCTTATCCGCAACGAAAAACTCTTCAAAATCCATCGCTTTTCCGATGGGATAGTGATTGAACCTGATTTTGTGTTGTTTCTTGTCAAAAAAGACGATCGTAGATCTATCATTTACCAAATATTTATTGAACCCAAAGGTGGTCACCTCCTTCAGGCCGATCAATGGAAACAAGATTTCCTTCTCGAAATCAGAAATGAGTACCAGATCGAAACTCTTTTCGAAAATAAAGATTTCATTTTATCTGGAATGCCTTTTTATAACGAAACGGCTACAAAGATAGAGTTTGAAAGAAAATTTAGAGAAGCCTGCCTTTCTTGAAAGACGCCAGCAAAGTGCGGCAAATTTCAACCATCTGTGTCAGGTTTTCGAATAATATCGGAGTTTACTTATGCACATCGGCGTTGTCTTCCCCCAAACTGAATTTGGCAGCGACCCGGCGGCGATCCGTGATTACGCCCAAACCGCCGAGTCTCTTGGCTACACGCATATCGTCGCCTACGATCACGTGCTCGGGGCGAATCCCAACCGGCCTGGCGGCTGGCAGGGACCCTACACGTTCGAGACGCCTTTTCTCGAGCCGTTCGTGCTTTTCTCTTTTATGGCCGGAGTCACGCAGCGCATCGGCTTCACCACCAGCATCATCATCCTGCCGCAGCGACAGACGGTTCTCGCCGCCAAACAGGCTGCCACGCTCGACGTGTTGAGCGGCGGGCGGCTGCGCCTGGGCATCGGCCTCGGCTGGAACGAGGTCGAATACCAGGCGCTCGGCACAGATTTTCACACACGCGGGGCGCGCATCGGCGAGCAGGTGGCCTTGATGCGCCAGTTGTGGACGCAGCCGCTGGTCAATTTCCAGGGACGCTGGCACACCCTCCCGGATGCCGGGGTCAACCCGCTGCCGGTGCAGCGCCCCATCCCGATCTGGTTCGGCGGGCACGACGAGCGTGTGCTGCGCCGGACGGCTTATCTCGGCGACGGCTGGATGCCCAATTATCGTACGCCTGCCGACGCGCTTCCCGCGCTTGAAACGCTGCGCCGCTTGCGGGCTGAAGCCGGGCGTGAGCAGATCCCCTTCGGCGTGGAGGCGCGCATCCCCTTTGGCGACGGTGACCCGGAGGCGTGGCGCAAGCTCATCGAGGGCTGGCAGGCTGCCGGGGCCACCCATCTCTCGGTCAACACGATGGGACGCGGATTCACAACACCGGCCGCGCATCTCGAGGCAATCCGAAAATTTGCCGAGGCCGCGGGCGTTGGGGAAAGCGACCAATGACCAGCGACGGTAGACGGATCATCAAGTATTGTTTACTTGGCGAGATTATCGGTTTATTATGCCTGATCGCTGCCTGTGCTGAAAAATCTCAACAAGCCATCCCGACGTTGACCCTTTCGCCTACACATGGGATAACCCAATCACAAGTCCCGAAATCTGGCGTTAAATCAGCCACCTTTACCGCAATCCCACCTTCTCCAACATCGAGACTTTCGACCACAATCACACAGACGCCAACGTTTGTTCGAGCATCTACTTCAACTCCCGAGAATACAGAAACTCAGCAAGTAATCCAACGCCAATGGATCAGTATTCTTACAGAGATACCGCCTGAAACCGCATTGCAAGGGGCGCTCGTTTTAGAAAACAACCCAGGAGATGTGTACTTTCTGGATTTGGAGGATTTTTCCCGCCACACGTTTCCAGCAACTTCTAATGCAGGTGTAGGTGGGTTTACGGCGTCTCCAGACAGAAAGTGGCTGGCTTATATCGAATCGGTTCCAGATGAGAGAGGGTACACACAAAGCTTACTTTTAAGGCTAATAAATGCTTCTGGACAACGCAATATGCTTTCTTATTGGGTAGCTAATTGGCAAATGATTGTGGGCTGGCTGGACAATCAGAAACTCGCTCTCTGGCTTCCGGGTCGCCCCAATGGAGCAATTACAGTCCTAAACCCATTCACCGGTCATTGGCAAGAAATTCTGCCCACTTTTCCGATTTTTGATGACAACCTCTTTAATCATTACGGCCCTACAGCAGTGTTGTATGATTCGACCTTGTATTATGCGGTTTACGAAGGCGGCCTGAGCAACGGCAGCAGCTTAAGCCTTTGGGATGTCCAAGCCGGAAAAATCTTGTGGCAAGAAAGAACCAACGGCCATAGTCCCGCCTGGTCGCCGGATGGAAAGCAATTCGCAGTAACCATTGATGGCGTTATTTACACAGTCAATCTGGTTGGCCAAGAAACAGAAATCTTCGACATCGCTGATACTGAAATTCCATACAGCAAATGGTCGAATATCGGGCAACTCAATTGGTCGCCGGACGGAACCAATATCGCGGTTTGGCTTGGGGACCATCAAAGGTTAGCGATCATAAACGTACTCACTAAACAGGCCACAGATTTGTGTATTGAGAACAACTCGATCTGGTCATCTTCACCAATATGGTCGCCTGACGGTCAATATCTGGCCATAGCAACATCCCGCGATGTTGACCGTTATTCACGTCAAACTTTGATCGTGGACATACGCAAAAGCATTGCATATAAAGTAGCCGACGATATCGGACCTGCCGCCTGGCTGAAAAAACCGTGACAACTTCGCCCGATGAAATGCCGCCGATCACCAGGAAGAAACTCGTGCATGGCCTGCTTTCCATGGGAGTTTCCCCAGGGCAGAGCATCATGCTGCATGTTTCGCTGCGCGCCATTGGGTGGATCGTGGGCGGGCCGGATGTGCTGATCCAGGCTATGATGAAATGCCTGGGGGATCAGGGAACACTGATGATGTACGCCGGATGGGAGGAGCGCCCCGAACATTTCGAGCGTTGGCCGATTGAAAGGCAAGAAGCGTTTCTCGCCGAATGCCCGCCGTTCGACCCAGAGCGTTCGAGGGCTAATCGAAAGTGGAGCACTTTAACCGAGTACTTGCGTACCTGGCCGGGTGCCTGCCGCAGCCAGAATCCCGGGGCGTCAATGGTTGCGCTCGGGGCAAAAGCTGACTGGCTCACCCGCGATCACGCCTTGCAGTACGGCTACGGGCTTGAGTCTCCCCTGGCGAAGTTATGCGAAATCGAGGGATGGATCTTACAAATTGGAGTCAGCCCCGGAACTGCGACAATCATCCATCACGCCGAGCATCTGGCGAAAATCCCGAAAAAGCGCATTTTCAAGTACCGTGCGCCAATCCTCGAGGATCAACAAACTCGATGGATAGAGATCGAGGAGTTCGATACCAGCCGAGGCGCAGTCGAATGGGAACACGGCGATTATTTGGAACAAATCGCGGCCGAATTTAGGGCAGCCGGAAAAGGACGAATGGGGATTATCGGAGTAGCGAGATCGTACCTGTGCAAGGCAAGCGAGCTGCGTGATTTTGCGGTAAACTGGCTTGAAACACAATTTGGCACACCACATATTTGAATGGAGGACGCATGGCTACACGCATTTTACTACCTCAATTTACGATACACTACGATGAAAGCGGCAGCGGCATCCCCCTGCTGCTCATCCATGGCTACCCGTTGAGCCGCGCCATCTGGCAGCCCCAGCTCGACGGGCTGGCTGACGCGGCGCGGATCATCGCCCCCGATTTGCGCGGGTTCGGCGAGACGAATGCAGCCAACCCACCGGCCAGTGTGGATCAGATCGCCGAGGACTGCCACGCGCTGCTGGATGCCCTCGGCATACCGCGCCCGGTGGTGGTCGGCGGGGTCTCGATGGGCGGATACATCACGTTAGCCTTTTATCGCAAATATGCGGCGGAGGTGGCCGGGCTGATGCTGCTCGCCACCAAGTCCGGCCCCGACTCGCCGGAAGCGAAGGCCAACCGGGACAAAGCCATCGCCCTGGCGCAGGAGAAAGGCGCGGCGGCGATTGCGGATGGGATGCTGCCCAAGATGTTCGCCCCGCAGACGTACGCATCGAATCCGGCGCTCGCTGCCCAATTGCGGGCTGTGATGGAAAGCGCCTCGGCGCCCGGAATCACGGCGGCACTGGCGGCGATGCGCGACCGCCCCGATGCGACACCCTGGCTGGGTCAGATCGAGCGGCCCACGCTGATCCTGCACGGCGCGGAAGACGCTCTGATTCCTCCATCGGAAGCGGAAGCCATGCAGCGGGTGATTCCCGGCTCGCGGCTGGAGATCATCCCCAACGCCGGGCACATGCTGCAGCTCGAACAGCCGGAACGGGTGAATGACGTGATGCGGGAATTCTTGAAAAACGCATTCTAGCGCGAATGGGAAGAAAATTGGACGCAGATAAACGCTGATTTGTTAATCTATCTGCGTCCAAACGGAGGTTCAATGAACAAAACAGAACTGCTGGCCGCGCTCGAAATTGAGCGGGAAAAGTTTTTGGACGCCATCGAAGGCATCCCCGAAGAAGCCATGATCGAGCCGGGTGTCAACGGCGAATGGTCACTGAAGGATTTGCTCTCGCATCTCACCCGCTGGGAGGCCGAGATGGTGCGCGGCCTGTGGCAAACCAAGCAGGGTCAAGTTCCCGACTGGCCCGATGGCTCTAAAGTGGACGAGATCAACGCACAGTGGCACACCGAGATGCGCGACCGCCCGCTCATCAAGGCATTGGACGATTTCGAAGCCGTGCGCAGCCAGACGCTGCTGCGCGTGGAGGCGTTCACCGACCGCGAGCTGACGGACCCCAAGCGTTACCCCTGGACACGCGGGACGCCGTTGTGGGAGATCATTGCCAATAACAGCTTCGGGCACGAGGAGGAGCATTTGCCTGACATCGTTACCTGGCGGAAAAAACGTCAAATTTGAAGCGCACATTTCAAAATAGCGTTTTATGAACATTTCGCCGCCGGAAATCCGCGCGCTAATCAACGAGTTCGCACAACTTGCAAGCATGCACGCCATGTCCAGTATCCGGGATATCACATCTCTGGAACAGGCTCTCGACGCGCTGGCCTTCGCTTATCATTTTGTCGGCGAATATGATGATTTGATAGATGACAGCGAAAACGAGTCGCCCACGACGGACTACTATCGAATCAGAGAGGCTGTCGTGACCCGATTTCCGAGCTTCGGTTATTACTATGTTGCGAACCCCAACAGCGATCTTTATCAACCGGCTGAAATTTTGATTGCCGATGCCGTAGATGACCTTACAGATATTATCCAGGATTTGCTCGAGGTCGAGTGGTATTGGTCGAATACAAGCGAAAACGACGCTTTGTGGCATTTTCGCTTTGGGTATGAGAATCACTGGGGGAAACATCTTCGCGAGCTTCAGGTGTATCTTTATGCTGAGATTGACAGGCTGATTTAATGTGGGGGACAATGAATATATAACTCCGCCAACAAGACAACGCACAAAAAATACGGACGGTTTCACCGTCCGTATTTTTTTATGCATCGTGGGATAAAAGCAAATCGCTTGGGGAGATGCTATTTCTTGACCACTGGCAAGAAGATGAACTGATGGGCAACGACCGTCACATCGAAGGTGATGCTGACCGTATCCGTGCCATCGTCAACCGTGATGGTGATGGTTGCCGTGCCAGACATCCCGGCGAGCGGCGTGATCGTCACGGTGCGATTGCCGTCCGAGCCGACCAAGACGATATTCCCTGCCGGGATGAGGCCGGGATTCGACGATTCGACCGTGAGAGTCAGCACACTTGTGGGGGTTTCCAGATCCCCAATGGTGAAGCTGATGGGACCCACGGGGATGCCGACCGTCGTGGTCTGATTGTCAATCGCGGAGATGGTGGGCAGATCGTTCACCGAGAGCACGGTGACCGTCACTTCGGCTTCATCGGTCAAGCCGTTGGCTGCAAGGATCGTGTAAGTGAACACTTCTGTGCCGAAGAAGTTGGCTGCCGGGGTATAACGGATATCGGTCGTCCCGCTCAGGACGGCGGTACCACCCTGGTCAGGACTCCCAATCTCTACCAGCGCCAACGGCCCGACGGTGAACGGCGCAAGGGCATCGTTCGCCAGGACATCCAGCGTCGTCGTTGCGTTGTCTTCGTTTACCGTGAAGGTATCATCATTGGCGGTGGGCGGGACATCATTCACAGCGACCAGCGTACTGGCATCATCCAGGCCGCAGCCATTCTCCGCAGTCACCGTTGCGGTGTAAGTACCCGCTTCTGTGTAAGTGAAGACTGGGGTGGCAGTGTCCAGACCGACGCCATAACCGGGGCCGCCGAAATCCCAGGTGTAAGTAATGGGCGGCGTGCCGCCGACGAGATCGGCAGTGAAATTGACCGGCTGGCCGAGATCAACCGGGCTGTCGCTGGTTACGGTCACTGTCGGCGGGATGCACGCTACGATGACGGCGTACGCGTCGAGCAGGGTCGCTTCCTGGCAATCGCCGTTATAGAGGGTCAGATCATACACGCCGCCTGCCATCCCCATCGGGACAACCGCGGTGAGCGTGGTCGAGCTGACCCAGGTGACATCCACCAGCCAGGCATCGCCCAGGGCAAGCACCGGGGTGCTGATAAAGCCCGTGCCCTGGATCGTCACCGGGGTGTCAGCATAAGCCGATCCTTCTTCCGGAGAGATCGAAGCCAGCGTGGGAGCGGGGTTGGGCGGCAATGGCGCAGTGATTTGCACATCGTCAATGTACCAACCCACATCGCTTTGGGACGAATCGCAACCCAATCGCCAGCGGATGAGCACGCTTTGCCCGGCAAAGCTGGACAGATCAACGCTGACCTGCGTCCAGTCGGTGAGATCGCCCGTCCAGGCGTCTCGATCGGCCAGGGGATTGCTGTACTGATTGCTGATCGTGCCATTGTAGCCATTGGCGGTGATATAGGTTCCCAGGTCGCTCCATGCACCGCCGCCATTGGTCGAAATTTCCAGCACAGCGCCATCCCATGCAGAACCCTCGAACTGATAGCGATGCCAGAAGGTGAGCGTGCTGCCGCCGCCGACCAGGATGGGGGTTGTATTCCACAACCGGCTGTCGGTGATGACGCTGTCATCCGGAACGAACCAGGCATGAGTTGGACTGTGCGCCTGGGCAGTCGAGACAGCCCAATGATCTGCGCCAGTCGCGGCCTGATGCGTCCATAGCCCTGCTCCAGACTCGATGTCATCGTCGAAAGTCAGCGCCAGGGCTGATGTGACGAAGTGGAATGGCTCCGACCAGGTACCGAGGCCGCAAGCATTGTTGCCCTGGACACTCCACCAATAGCAGCGCCCGCCTTCGAGCGGATCTGCCAAAGGATAGCTGGTTTCGAGCAGGTCATTGGCCGTCGCCAGGGGTGAATCGAACAACGGGCTTTCGTCCAATTGGAAGTTGAAGCTGCCGGTCAGAGAGCCTGGCGTCCATTCGAAAGTGGGGGCAAGCGCCTGGTTCACCGCACCATCGGCAGGAGAAACTAATCCCGGCTGGATTGGCGCAGCGGTATAGAGATTCAGAGTCACGGTCGAAGTGACCGTGCTGGTCGTCCAGACGCCGACGACATCCAAAGGATAGCTGCCTTCGGCGGCAGCGCCGGTATTGGTGATCGTCAACACGCTCGTGCCTGCCGGGATGACGGGGTTGACGCCGAACAGCGCTGACGTTCCACCGGGAATGCCAAAGACGCTTAGATCAACCGGCTGAACAAATCCCGCGACTTCCTGCGTAACAGCCACATCGTAAACGGCATCATTCGGGGTGCAGACATTCAACGATGCAGGTGTTGCTTCGACCAGGAAAGGCGACTCAACAATATTGCGCCCGTCGAGGGTGGTCACGCCGGTATTGAGCGGGTCGAGCCAGTTGCTCAGGCGGCTGCTGGCAGTGCCGCCGCCCGTCCAAGAGACGAAGAGCCTCCCGTACCAGTCGGAGCTGTCGTTGCCGCAGGCGGCGTAACCGCCATGCAATTGGCCTATGATGCGGCGCTCGGGGCTGTAGAGCGGCGATCCGGAAGAACCCGGCTCGGTGGTGCCCAGGTCCCAGTCGGTGATGCGAATGTGCGTGCTGTCGCCAGGAACGGTGGAGCCGAGGTATGAGGTAATAGACGTAGCATCATTTTCGAAGCTGATGCGCTTCTCATCACAATTGGGATGATGGATGGCAATGGCGCCTGCTGTGGCGGCATTACTGCGATCCCATCCCGACCAGAAGGGGTTGAAATCCGGGTTGATCGTATCGTCCATTTCGATCAGGGTCACGTCGGATGAGGCGTAAGAAGCACGCCAGATAGCGCCAGTGTTGAACTGGGTCAACTGACCATCGCCTGCACCACCCGAAGCCGGGCTGCCGGGCGGGCGGCAAGTGGAATTCTCGAAGTTCCAGTACACCACCACGCCAGCGGCGTTGCCGGAGTTGACGCTGCAATGATTGGCCGTCAGGAAATAGGGTGTGAGATCCTGGGCGGTGTTATTGATGAGCGCCCCGGAGCACGTCCAGGTGCCGTTGACAGTGTACACGCCTGACGAGCGGAGTTCCTCGCGCCAGGCATCCACTTGCGGGAAACCGTCGGACGCAGAGCAGACCGCATCCAGGTTGCAGGCGCCAGACATGGGTTGGCTGGCTTCCTGCAAAGTGCGATAGCCATGGTTGACAGCGGTCAGCGCCAACTGGAGATTGGCAACCACTCCGGCGGGCAGATCAACCTCGATTACGATCTCGCTCCCCATGATAATGGGCGACCACAATTGGCCGTGTTCCTCGTTATCCGCGGCTGTGAACGGGCCGCGAACCTGTTGAAAATCTGGTGAATAGATAAACAGTCGCCCGCCAGCGGGCATCCAATACCGCGCGAAGCCCAGGTTGAGTGAGACCGCCCCTTCAGATTGAATGCGCAAGCGCCAGACCAGCTCGCCGGAGCGGGAGGTTTCCCAGGTCCCGTAGGCTTGCGGGGAAACCTGCACCGCCAGGGGCGCGGCAAAACGAGGAGGCACATCTTTGCCGTTGTTGGCGGCATCTTCCGCCAGCAGCGCAGCGACATCCACAGATGGCATTTCCAAGACAGCCACCTGGCTCAGAGGCTGAGCGCCTTGCGCCAAGGGCTGAGGCGGCTGAGGCTCCTGGGCGCGCGAGTTCATTGTGCTGCCAGTCACAACCAGCCCCCCAAGGACAAGAACGATTATCAAATATCTCAACAAACGTTTCATCTGGACTGAATTCCCTTTCTTCGCTCGAATAGATAACCCGATCAGACGATAACCAAATCGGGTTTTACCCACGACACGCTGAAAGTATATCATTACCTATCCCGTTGGGTTACAAGTCTCTTAACATTTGTGACAGTTGTCACAACCTGGACTGAATTAGGCCGAATTTATGGTAAACTGACAAAGGTTTACCGGTATGTCAAGCGCCCAAAAATTATTTCGATTCCTGCAACACAATCATGGCCAATTCGAGCCTGCCCAGGCTGAAGTCATCACAGAGACAGCGGTCAGTTTGACTGTGAACGGTGAAATCTGGCTGACTTTCATGTGTACACCGGTTGACCAGGAAGCGCTGGCCGTAGGGTTCCTTTACAACGAAGAGATCATTCACTCGAAGGATGAGCTGGCCGATGTGCGCGTGTGCGAGACAGGCGACAACGTGGATGTGTGGCTCACACATAGCGCAGAGAAACCGACGAATTGGCGGCGAACTTCCGGCTGCACGGGGGGGGCGACCTCGGTGGATGCCGCGCCGCCCGATGGGAAGCCTGCCATCCATCCGCCATCGGATAGCGTTACCCTGTCCCCACAGGCCGTCACCCGGCTGATCGAGCGGCTCTTTGAATCACAGGAGCTGTATCGGTCGGCGGGCGGGGTGCATACCTCGGCGCTGAGCGACGGCGAGTCCATTCTCGCCGCAGCGGAAGACATTGGGCGGCACAACACCCTCGACAAGATCGCCGGGCGCTGCCTGCTCGAAGGCATCTCCCCCGCTCGCAAGATCCTGCTCACCACCGGGCGAGTCAGCTCCGAGATGATGCAGAAAGCCTCCCGGATTGGGGCGTCTGTGGTGATCACACGCACATCACCCAGCTCTTTATCTATCGAAATGGCCGAACAAACCGGTATCACCCTGATCGGTTACGCCCGGCGCGACCGGTTCAATGTGTATACGCATTCCGAAAGAATAACGACCGGCTAATAAGTGACTTATTCCTGGAAATCTAGAGGAGGCCTATGCCCAACCCCAAAAGTCAAATCAAACCTGTCCCGTCCGAAATCGCCGCAGTCGCCGACCATCACGACCGCGATCCGAAAGCGGTGCTGGAAGTCTTGCGCGACCTCGACACACAAGGCGGCGGCCTGACGCCCGAAACCATCACCGACACGGCCAACGCTCTGCGCCTGCCCGCCCACAAAGCATTCGGCGTGGCTACATTCTATTCGATGTTGTCGCTGACCCCGCGCAAAAATGTCCTGCGGGTGTGCGACGGGCCGGTCTGCTGGCTTAAACGAGCTTCCGATACTCACCACGCGCTCGAAGCAGCCGTCAAAGGTGACCCCGATTGGATCGTGGAACGGACGAGCTGCCTGGGCCTGTGCGACCGCGCCCCCGCGGTGTTGGTCAGCGGCAGTGGAGAACACTGCTCCGACCAGGTTGGCCCGGTGGCTCCACAGGATGCTGAGAAAGTTTGCCAGGGCTGGCTAGGCGTACCCACCGATTATTCGAATCCCCGGCCGGGCGAACTGCGCGTGATGATGGCTAACGCCGGGAAGATTGACCCCGATTCCATCGAGTCGGCGCTCGACCACGGCGCGTATTGCGGCCTCAAAGCCGCACTGCAAAAATCGCCGGAAGGTGTGCTGGCCGAAGTGGAAGCCTCCGGGCTGACCGGGCGCGGCGGGGCGGGTTTCCCCGTCGGGCGCAAGTGGCGCTTTGTCTTCCAGGCCAAACGCACCCCCAAGTACATCCTCTGCAACGCCGACGAATCCGAGCCGCTCATCTTCAAGGACCGCGTGCTGATTGACACCAACCCTCACCAAATGCTGGAAGGGATGGCAATTGCCGGGTACGCCTGCGGAGCCAATGACGGGTATGTCTATATCCGCGGCGAGTACGTACATCAGGCCGAACGGCTGGAGCGCGCCATTCACCAGGCCGAGGAAAAAGGCTGGCTTGGCGACAATATCCAGGGGTCAGGCTTCTCGTTCCACATCCACGTTCACCTCGGCGCAGGGGCGTATATCTGCGGCGAAGAGACCGCGCTGATCGAATCGCTAGAAGGCAAACGCGGCGAGCCAAGACTGCGCCCGCCTTACCCGCCATCCTACGGTTACATGGGCTACCCGTCGAATGTCAACAACGTCGAGTCGTATGCGGCGGTGCCGCCCATCATTTGCAATGGCGCGTCGTGGTACAAGGGGTTGAGCAGCTACCCCACCGCCGGAACGAAGATGTACATGCTCATCGGGCACGTCAATAAACCGGGGCTGTTCGAGGCGCCCTTCGGGCTGACGCTGCGCCAGGTGATCGAAGAGTTCGGCGGCGGAATGCTGCCCGGCTCGACCTTCAAATTCGCCCTCACCGGCGGGGCAGCCGGCTCTATCGTGCCGCCGTCGCTGCTGGATGTACCCATGGATTACGCCTCGGGCCAGAAAGGCGTCGGGCTGGGCGCGGGCGCTTTCCTGATTTGCGACCAATCCGTCTCGGTGGTGGCCTTCCTGCGAGAAGAGCTGCGCTTCTTCGCGGCTGAATCCTGCGGGAAATGTACCCCCTGCCGGGTGGGAACCTGGCGCTCGTTCGAAATCCTGTCCCGTATGGCCGAAGGCAAAGGCCAAAAAGGCGATGTGGCCGAATTGAAGGCCCTCGCTGAGGTGATGCTCAACTCGTCGTTCTGCGGTCTGGGACAGTCGGTACCGATCCCGATGAACTCGGCGCTGAGTCAGTTTGCCGAGGAATTTATCGCCGCCGAACGAGGCGAAGCTCAATAACCTGTCGCTCCAGAAGCGAAGGTAATATCAGTTATCACCGGAACTATTGACTCAGATAGCGATGGAAATTTGTTAGCAGGAGGTGCGAATTGTTCCATGCACTCGTCGGCATCAAACAGGTGCCAGATACAACCAATATTCGTATTGACCCGGAAACTGGTAATCTCATCCGGCAAGGCGTTCCCACGATCCTCAACCCATACGACGCCCACGCAGTGGCAGCGGCAGTCGAGTGGAAACGCAAACTAGGCGGTAAAATCACCGTCATTTCGATGGGGCCGCCTGCCGCCACATCCTCCCTGCGTGAATGTATCGAGCTGGGGGCAGATCGAGCCATCTTGCTTTCAGCCCGCCAATTTTCGGGAGCCGATACATTGGCGACTTCTTACGTGCTGGCGCGCACCATCGAAGCGATCCACGAGCAAGACCCCATTGATATGATTTTCTTCGGCAAACAGGCCATTGATGGCGATACTGCGCAGGTTGGGCCAGGCGTGGCCTCGCGGCTGGGATTCCCCATGGTCACCTATGCGGTCAAAATTCGCGAGATCAATCTGGAAGCGCGCTACGCGGTCATTGAGCGTAAAACCGAGAGCCGCAACGAACTCATCAAGGCTGGGTTGCCTGCCGCGCTCACTTGCGAGAAAGACATAGCCGAGATTCCTTTTGCCTCCCTGCCAGATCTCGTTTATTCATTGCGCTACGAACCAGAACTCTGGACGGCCGAAGGCCCCGTTATCTTCGATCCAACACAAATCGGGTTGAAAGGCTCACCCACCACCGTTTTCAAAACCGGAACGCCAGAAAAACACGCTGCGGGCGAAGTCATCAAAACATCCGAGCTTGGTGTGGAGGGCGCTATCCAAAAGGCGCTCGAAAAACTGGCGATGACGGCTGACGGAAAAGCGATTTTGAGGGTAGCGCTATGATACGACGATTCTGGGTTTTCATCGAACAAGAAGATGGCAAAATCCACCCCGTGGCATGGGAATTGCTCGGTGTGGCGCGCCGTCTGGCAGCAGAAATCAAAGACGAGCTGGATAAAACGGGCGAAGAGGCGATCGTCGAAGGGGTTTTGGTCGGCGACAATGTGACAGCCCAAGCAGAAGAAGCTTTCCACCACGGCGCCGACCGCGTCTATGTGGCGGACGCGCCGGTTTTCAAACATTATCTCAACAACACTTACACGGCTGCGCTGGTCTCTCTGGTGCAAAAGCATCATCCCGAAGTATTTTTGATCGGCGCGACCACACTTGGCCGCGACCTGGCCGGCTCGGTGGCGACCACCCTGCGCACCGGGTTGACGGCCGACTGCACCCAATTACAAATGGGAATGGCCCGCGACAGCTCGAAAAAATTGCTGCTCATGACGCGGCCTGCTTTCGGCGGCAATGTGATCGCGACCATTATCTGCAAGAATCACCTGCCCCAGATGGCGACGGTGCGCCCGCGGGTATTTACTGCTCCCGCCAGCGAGCCTGGCCGCAAGGGAGAGGTGATCCAGGAGACGATCCCCGTCACCGAAGGCATGGTCAACGCTCAGATACTGGAATTCATTACAAATGAGACGGCAAGGGTCAAGGTCGAATACGCCGATGTCATCGTATCGGGCGGGCGCGGCCTGGGTGGGCCAGCAGGTTTTTCACTGGTCAAAGAACTGGCCGATGAGCTGGGCGGCGTGGTCGGCTCCAGCCGCCCGTGCGTGGATGCTGGCTGGATTTCATACGATCATCAGGTAGGCCAAACGGGCAAAACCGTGCGTCCCAAACTCTACATCGCCGTTGGCATCTCTGGCGCCATCCAACACAAAGTAGGGATGCAAGACTCTGATTTCATCATCGCCATCAACCGTGACCCCCATGCTCCCATCTTCGATATCGCCACGGTTGGGATTGTGGGTGATCTTTTCGAAGTCGTTCCCAATATGATTCGACAAATTCGGGCGCTCAAAGAGGCCAAGCATGAATAACATCGAGACCCCCAAAAATGGCAAGATCAAATTCGATCTGATCGTCGTCGGGGCTGGCCTGGCAGGGTCAGCCGCAGCTGCGGTGGCAGCCCGTAAGGGCTTGAAGGTAGCCCTGATCGAGCGAGGCCAGGCCCCTGGCGGAAAGAACTTCTTCGGCGGCGCACTCTACACTCATTCTCTCGAAGAGGTCTACCCCGATTTGTGGGATCGCAAACCACCGTTGGAGCGGCCAGTCACCGAGGCCGGTTTCTGGTTCCTTTCCAAAGACGGCATGGTCAACATGTCGGTGCGCGGCGGCGCACTCAACCGCAAACCCGCAGACGCCTATGTGGCGTTGCGAGCCAAGTTCGATAATTGGTGGGCCGATCAGGCTCAAAAAGAGGGTGCTTTCATCATCCCCAAAACAACGGTGGTGGATTTCATCCGCGAGCCGGGCGGCAAAGTGATCGGCGTTGTCACCGACCGGCCGCAAGGTGAAATCTATGCGCCTGTGACCATCCTTTGCGAAGGCGTGAATAACCTGCTCACCCAAAAACTGGGGTTGGCTAAACACGACCTGAAACCCAAAGCGGTTGCTTTGGCGGTCAAACAATTGATCTCACTCCCAGCGGATGTCATCAACACCCGCTTTTGCCTTCCCGATAAGTCGCATGGTTTAGCCATTACAGTGGTTGGCGATGTCTCTATGGGGTTGAACGGCCTGGGATTTATCTACACGGGTGAAGAGTGCATCTCGATGGGCGTGGGTGTCACCCTGGAAGTATTGGCGAAGGAACGGGTGCGCCCTTATGAATTGCTCCAACGCTACCTCAACCACCCCCTGATTGCCCCATTGGTTGCCGGCGGCAGGCTGATGGAATATGGCGCTCACCTCATCCCCGAAGGCGGCTGGCGCGACATGCCGAAACTCTTTACCGATGGGGTGATGGTGGCAGGCGACGCCGGCACAATGGTCAACCCGCTGCACTGGGAAGGTACCAACATGGCGATCATCGCCGGCAAAGAGGCTGGCGAAACCGCCGTCGAAGCTCATCAGCGGCAGGATTTTTCGGCCACATCTCTCTCGAGTTATCGAGAGCGCCTGAACAAAAGATTCATTCTCCAGGATCTTTACCAGTATCGTAATCTTGCCAAATTCCTGGAAAAGCATCCGACATTCATGAACGTCTACCCCAATTTCCTCAACGATGCCCTGGGAATGTTTTTCACCGGATACGGCAAACCCAAGAAACAATTGTACGGAGACATGTTCCGTGCGTTGACCAATCGCCGCCCGTTGTTACAGGCAGTTGGCGATATGATCTCCTTTGGCAGGACAGTTATTGGTATCTAACGAATCTAGCGAATCATGAGAGAGGTAAAAATATGAACCAAAAACGTGATGCGGTTGTCGAAGCCCAAAGAAGCGACGATCTCCCAAGTGTCTATGTTGACGACTTGCTGATGTCGCTCAAATACTTTACCGATGAACACGAAATCCATTTGCAACAAATAGATGCCGAAGTCTGCGTCCCTTGCACCAAGCCCTGCATCTTCTTCTGTCCAGTGGGAGCTTACCAGATGCAAGATGACGGGCACGTCACCATTGCATTCCAGAGCTGCATCGAGTGCGGAAGCTGCCGTTTGATGTGCCCGCACAACAATGTGAATTGGAAATACCCACGCGGCGGTTTTGGCGTGGCATACAAATTCGGATAACTTCAACTCAAGAAGAAGAGAGGATGGGGCGTTTGTGCGCGGGCTTCGCCTGCGAGAAGATACCCCACTTCTCCCTCCTTATTGTGATAAGCCGCCTCGCATAAATACCTTGACCACTCTATCCACTGTAGCCATTCTGCGCACGCAGCCTGAGACCGTTATCGAGGATTATCAACGGCTGTTTGAGCTGGCCGGAGGAACTGCCGCCCTCCAGCCGGATGCGACGACGATTCTCAAAGATAACATCACCTGGCATTTCCCGATGCCAGCCGCGAACACCACCCCCTGGCAGTTGGAGGGGACGATCCTGGCGCTCAAGCAGGCCGGGTTCGACGACCTGGTGTGCGTGCAGAATCAAACGGTGGTCACCAACGCTTTCAAGGGTGAAGACCTGAACGGCTATGTGCCGATCTTCCGCCATCACAATATCCCTGTCCGGTACAATTTCCGCACGGAAGAGATGACCTGGATACCCTACCGGCCCACGGCAAAGATGCTCGCCCTGGATCATATCTACCCGGAAGGCATTCACATCCCCGATTACTTCATCGGCAAGAATATCGTTCACCTGCCCACGGTCAAGACCCACATCTACACCACCACCACCGGGGCGATGAAAAATGCCTTTGGCGGGCTGCTCAGCAAGTTCCGCCATTACACCCACACCTGGATCCACGAAACGCTGGTGGATTTGCTCGCCATCCAAAAGGAAATCCACCCCGGCATTTTCGCCATCATGGATGGCACCACTGCCGGGAATGGCGCCGGGCCGCGTTTGATGGAGCCGGTGGTCAAAAATGTGATCCTGGCATCGGCGGATCAGGTTGCTATTGATGCGGTTGCCGCCAGGCTGATGGGTTTCGACCCTCTGGGGATCAAGTACATCCGCCTGGCGCACGAAGCCGGGTTGGGCGTCGGCGATCCGCGCCAGATCGAGCTGGTCGGCGACGATATCGGCAATGAAAATTGGGGCTTCAAAGTGGGTTATTCCACCCACAACTTTCTGGCCTGGCTGGCATGGTATGGCCCGCTGAAGGTGCTGCAAAAGCTGATTTTCCGCACCCCCATCGTTGTCATCCCCACCTTCATCGGCGAGGTCGAACAGGATTATTTGTACTGGCCGCTCAAATACCGGAAAGTGGCCGACAAATGGCGTCAAACCACCACCTGGGGTGCGATGTTCCAGGAATATCAGCGCAAAGGGTTTTTGGCCTGATGACTCCTCTCGAAAAAGTCACCGCTTTCATCACCCGCCAGACGCCCGATGGGGTTGACCTGCTGCTCTTTCGGCATCCCACCTCAGGGATTCAGATTCCCGCGGGGACCGTCGAGGAAGGCGAGACCCCAAAGATTGCAGTCATCCGCGAGGTATCCGAAGAAACCAGCCTGACCTCGTTGACACTTCAGCAACAGATCGGCTTCCGGGACGAGCTTCCCCCCGCCGGGCAAGTCTTCATCACACAACCAACGCGAGTCTATTCCCGCCCGGACCCGGCCAGCTTCGATTGGGCTTATTTTCGCCGAGGCTTGCCGGTGAACGTCATCAAAAAGCGGGATGGTTACGCCCAGGTTGATTACATCGAATTCGACCGGTTTCCTGACCCGCAATACGTGATGTACCGCATCCTGGGATGGGTGCCAGAAGGTTTTCTGGCCGAGACTCAACGGCGGTACTTTTTCCTGCTGAATTGCACCGCCCAAACCGAGGAAGAGTGGCTGGTTGTCGCAGACAACCACGTTTTCACCCTGTTTTGGGCGCCACTCACCAGCCTGCCACAAATCGTTTCCCCGCAGGATGAGTGGCTGGAGGTTTTATTGCAACACAATGAAGGCATCAAACAACAATTTTCATCACTCACTACACCCAACAAGGAGTGACTAATGGCTGTAAAAATCACCATAGACGGCATCCCGATCGAAGCCCGCGAAGGGCAAACCATTTTGCAGATAGCGCGTGAGCGCGGAATTCACATTCCCACACTGTGCTACCACAAAGATTTATCTCCCACTGGCAACTGCCGCATCTGCGTGGTTGAAGTCGCCAAACAGCGCTTCTTGCAGGCTGCCTGCGTCACGCCGGTGTGGGAAGGTATGGAGATCAGCACGCATAGCGAGCGCACTGTGCGCTCCCGCAAGCTGACGCTGGAACTGATGCTCGCCAACCACCCGCAAGATTGCCTGGTGTGCGACGTCAGCGGCTCGTGCGAGCTGCAAGACCTGGCATACGATTATCAGGTGGAAGTACCGAAATGGGGCAGCAAAGGCACCCGCTACGTAGCCGACAGCGACCCCAACCCGTTTGTGCGCGTGGATTTCAATAAGTGCATCCTGTGCCGCCGCTGCGTGCTCGCTTGCGGCGAAATCCAGGTGCGCAACGTGTGGGGCGTGGCCTACCGCGGCTTCGAGGAAAAGATCGTCGCCGGCGCAGATACGACCATGCTCGATGCCCGCTGCGAATCCTGCGGCCAGTGCGCCGCCTACTGCCCGACTGGCGCTCTCACCGACAAGATGACCTACGGCAAGGGGCGCACCCACCAGGTTACGAAAGTAACCACCACCTGCACCTATTGCGGCGTAGGCTGCCAATTCGACCTGAACGTGAAAGACGGCAAGATCATCGGCGTCACATCCAACCCCGACGCCCCGGTCAACGGCATGGCGCTGTGCGTCAAGGGCCGTTACGGTTACGATTTCGTTCACCATCCCGAGCGGCTGACGCGCCCGAAGGTGCGGCGATATCTGCTCGAAGGGCAAGCAAAGCCAAAACAAATCAGCAAATCAGCAAACCAGCTATGGGAGTGGGTCGAGACCGACTGGGAGACTGCCCTAACCATCACCGCCGACAAATTCCGCGCGACGCGCGACGCATCCGGCCCAGACTCGATCGGTTTCCTCACCAGCGCCAAGTGCCTCAACGAAGAAAATTACCTGATGAACAAGCTCGCCCGCCAGGTGGTCGGGACGAACAATATAGACCATTGCGCCCGTCTCTGACACTCCAGCACTGTGGCCGGTCTGGCCACTTCCTTTGGCTCGGGCGCTATGTCCAACTCGATGGAGGATGTCGCCAATGCAGCGCAAGCGGCCCTCATTATCGGTTCCAACACCACCGAACAGCATCCCGTCTTCGGATCCATGCTGCGCCGCGCGGTCAACAAGCGCGGCCTCAAGATCGTCGTAGCTGACCCGCGCAAAATAGACATCACCGAGTTTGCTGTGCTCCATTTGCAGCAAAATCCCGGCACCGACATCGCCCTGATCAACGGGCTGATGTACATCATCCTGGAAAAAGGCTGGGAAGACAAAGCCTTTATCGAAGAGCGCTGCGAAGGTTACGACGAATTCAAAGCAACCGTCAAGAACTACCCGCCGCAGAAAGTCTCTGAGATCACCGGCATCCCGGTTGAAAAGCTTTACCAGGCGGCTGAAATCCTGTCAGTCAACCGCCCGTCGGCGGTCATCTGGGCCATGGGCATCACCCAGCACATCACCGGCGTGCGCAACGTGATGAGCCTGGCCAACCTGCAAATGCTCCTGGGCAATATGGGTAAACCCGGCAGCGGCGTCAACCCGCTGCGCGGACAGAATAACGTCCAGGGCGCATGCGACATGGGCGGCCTGCCGAATGTATACCCCGGCTACCAGCCGGTTACAAATGCCGAGGCGCGCGAGAAATTTGCCAGGGCGTGGGGGTTGAAAGTTGAAAGTGGAAAGGTTGAAGGTTCAGAAGCCAACCTTCAACCTTCAACCTTCAACCTTCCCGACAAAGTCGGCCTGACCGTCACCGAAATGATCCCCGGCCTGGCCGATGGGCGCGTCAAAGCGCTCTACATCCTGGGCGAAGACCCGATCATGTCCGATCCCGACACGGCCCACATCCGCCATTGTCTCGAAGCGGCTGATTTCATCGTGCTCGAGGAGATCTTCCCATCCGAAACATCCCCGTACGCCGACGTGCTCCTGCCGGGGGTCTCGTTCGCCGAGAAAACCGGTACCTTCACCAACACCGAGCGCCGTGTGCAGATGGTGCGCAAAGCCGTCGAACCGGTAGGGGATGCCCGCCCCGATTGGTGGATCATCGCCGAAGTGGCGAAACGCATCGTGGCGGGCGGCGGGCGGCAAATTGCCGAGGGGCCTCACGCCGGTTGGGATTACCCGGATGCGAACACCATCATGACCGAAATCAACGCCCTGACGCCTTCCTACGGCGGCATCACCTTCGCCCGGCTGGAACAAGGCAAAGGGCTGCAATGGCCCTGCCCCACCACCGAGCACCCTGGCACACCCATCCTGCACACCAAACAGTTCTCGCGCGGGCGCGGCAAATTCATGCCCATTGACCACGTGCCCCCCGCCGAGCTGCCCGACGATGAATACCCGATGTTCCTGAATACGGGCCGTGTGCTCTATCACTACCACGGCGGCGAAATGACCCGCCGAGCCAGCGGTCTGATGGCAGTTTACGGCCGCCCCCTGGTGGAAGTAAGCCCCCTCGACGCAGAGAAACTCGGCCTCGAGGGGCAACAAAGAGTGCGCATCACCTCCCGGCGCGGCAGCATCGAAGCTGAAGCGTGGGTCACCGACCGCGTCCCGCCCGGTATGGTCTACGCCAACTTTCACTTCCCGGAGGCATCCGCCAATGAGCTGACCATCGCCGCGCTCGATCCTACGTCGAAGATCCCGGAATATAAAGTGTGCGCGGTTAAAGTCGAAGTAGTTTAACAGTCTGATAGTCAAATAGTCTGACAGTCCAATAAATCATAGCCTGGTTGCGGAAATTCACCCTATCAGTCCATCAGACCGACGACTATCAGACTCCGAGAGGAGAACAATCATGGACATCCAAAAAATCTACGAATACGCCCTCCAGCGCGAATACGAAGGCAAGCGTTTCTTCGAAGAAAACGCCGGGAGGTTGGGCAATGCCGCTGCCGTGGATGCCTTCAAAAAGCTGGCTGCCGAAGAGCAACGGCACATCGAATTCATCCAGACCCAACTCAGCTTGCTTGGCGAAGGGAGACTCTCGAGCGCCGCCCTGGGCGCTGAGATGGAAAATGCCGGTTTCTTTTCACAGCGCGCCATGTCGGAGAGCATCGAGCAAACCGTGATGGAGGCGATGGTCGCCGACCTGCCCGTGCTGCGCATGGCTTACCTCATTGAGCGGGACTTTGCTGAATTCTACGAAATGGCCGCCGCGCAAACCGAGGATGACGCCAAAGAAGTATTGACCCTGCTCGCCCATTGGGAACGCGGCCACGAAAGACTGTTCAAATTATTCCATGATAGAGCCTTTGAAGAATACGCCCAGATGCCCTGGGGCGGATAAATCACCGAGAAATAACAACTTGTGATATTTGTCACTTGCAAAAAAGCCTAATATCGGTTAACCTTATTCAACCCTATTAGGAGATGCAAAATATATGACTACAGAATTACGAATTGATGCCTTACTTCCGGCAGAAATGGCGCGCCGGGCCGAATATCTCGGCGTCCGTAAAGCCGAAATGCCATTGCTGCCAATGTTCACCCTGTCTGTGCTGGCAGGCGCTTTCATCGCCCTGGGTGCGGTTTTTGCAACCACGGTCAGCGCCGGAAGCATGGCCGGGAAAGCCATTGACAGTGTGGCGGCTGATCCCAATGCGTTCGTCTCATTGACTGCCAGCCTGCCCTATGGCGTTACCCGTCTGCTGGCGGGGATGGTTTTCTGCCTGGGTCTGATCCTGGTCGTCGTCGGCGGGGCAGAATTGTTCACCGGCAATAACCTGATCGTGATGGCCTGGGCCAGCCGTAAAGTAACCACGCTGGCGCTGCTGCGCAACTGGGTTATCGTTTATATCGGAAACTTTGTTGGCTCGGTTGGAACGGCAGCCATGATGTTTTGGAGCAAACAGTACACCTTCGGGGGCGGGGCAATCGGACAGGCAGCTTTATCCACCGCTTTGGCCAAAGTCAACCTGGGTTTCTTTCAAGCACTCGCCCTGGGCATCCTGTGCAATGCCCTGGTTTGCCTGGCAGTGTGGATGAGTTTCAGCGCCCGCAGCACGATTGACAAGATTGCCGTGATTATTTTCCCGATCACCGCCTTCGTCGCAGCCGGCTTCGAGCACAGCATTGCCAACATGTACTTCATTCCCTTCGGAATCCTTATCAAAACATTCGATCCGGAGTTCGTCGGCAAAGTTGGCGCTGCGGTCGAAACCAGCACGAAATTCAAGCTCGACAGCCTGACGTGGGGTTCATTCTTCATGAACAACCTGCTGCCGGTTTCGATCGGCAATATCATCGGCGGCGCAGTCCTTGTAGCCGCAGTCTATTGGTCCGTCTTCCTCAGGAAGAGAGAAGATTAACTCAACAGAAAGGATTGAAGAAATGAAAGCTTACGTTCTCATCAGAATTCGACCCGGTGAATTGAGTGATGTGGTCAACCAGTTGCGTAAAGTTGCAGGCGTCGTCGAGGCCAGTATAACCTTTGGGCCATTCGATGCTGTCGCGATCGTAGACGCAAAAGACATCAACCAACTCGGGCGCATCGTCTCATCGGGTATCCAGCCCATTCCAGGCATCAACGAAACTCTCACCTGCCTGGCGACTGAAGCCTGATTGACAAATAATCCAGAGATAGAGTCATGCCTGGCGTCATAGATCCCGAAACCATCAATGTTGATGATCTGCCTCCCGTGTGGACTCCGGTTCAATGGGAGTTGACCGATGAGGAGCGCATCAAGGAGCTCGAAGAGCAGGCGACAGCCAGCCTTCTCTGGTCTGCCGACGCCCCGGAGGCGATGCTCCGCCTGCTGCTCAGCGAGACAGAGATCGAGCGCGCCTACGAACCGCCTCCCAACTATGATCCCGAAGCCCAAGGCGAATGGGACGATAGCCTGGTAACTTTCCAGTTCCGCCGTCAGGTCGAGTTGTTGAAGGTCGAGCGCGAGCCAGGCCGCCTGTACGTCGAGTACAAATTCAGCGACCTGGGTTATTGGGGCATCGAGATCGAGCCAGACGGCGTCAATATCGCCCGAATCTGAGCATATTCGTCGAGCAAGCAGGTATGATACGACGATATTGGTCTAATTTACCAATATCGTCGTTTGATTTAATTTCCCTTGACGAATTAGAACGTCTGTGCTAAGATCAACCTAACCATTCTAAACCCAAAGGAGAAACTCACATGTCCGCACACCCTATCGTCCATATTGAAATTTCTGGAACCGATCCGAAGGCCAGCGCCAGTTTCTACGAAAAAATATTTGGCTGGAAGATCGAATACGACCCAAAATTCGATTACTCGATGTTTGATGTTCATCCCGGCCCTGGCGGCGGGTTTGTCAAAGTTGACGGCGAGATGTACAAAACCGGCGATGTTCTGGTTTACATCGGCGTCGAAGATATTCCAGCCACCCTGGCTGCTATCGAAGCTGCTGGCGGCAAATCCCTCGTCCCAAAAACAGAAATCCCCGGCATGGGATGGTTTGCTATCTTCCTCGACCCTGCGGGAACACGCATGGCCCTATATACCAGCATGAATCCGCAAGGTTGACATTTCCAATTACCCGTTACCATCGGATACGAGGCCGCCATCTGCTTCTGGCGGCCTCGATTTTTTAATTTTCGTTTCTCTTTCTAAGTGGACGAAAAGCCGCCGGATTGTCATCCAGCGGGAGCAATATTGATTTATTGAAATTCAGTCCAGCTTGTAGTGTGCGCTTTAGCGCCACTATCTGCGCTAAAGCGCACAGGTGGACGATAAGCTGGTGGACAGAAATTGCCTATTGCCCTTTTGGGAGAAACCTTGTACGATTGTAGGCATATTCGCCGTAGGCCCTTCGCCGTAGGCGCATTCACCGATGGAAGGTTGCCATGCGCTCGTGTCTTTCGATAACCGCCAAACTGCTGGCTTTATTATTTGCCCTGCTTTTCGTTGTGACGACGATTCTCGTGTTGTTTTTATTCAATGTCGAACAGCAATATTTCAACTCGAACACCTACAAGGAAGCGCTGCGAGAACGTCGGGTATATGACCGCATTTCTGAGCTGGCTGCCCAGCAGGTAGTTTACAGCCTGAGCTACAATCCCTGCATTTATAACCCTACTGGCTGTGATATCAACCCCTATATGACTGGCTCGCCGGAGTTGAGCGCCTGCCTCCAGGATGAGCTTGGCGAACAGGCTGTTGCTGATATTGGCAGCGGGCACCGCGCTCCCACCGAGGACGAAGCATCATCCGTGGCTGCCTGTCTCGATCAATTTGGGCAAGCTCCAACCGAAGAACCGCCCCTCCCCGGGTCACAAGAATTCATCCGCAAGCTGGCCGTTTCAGACTGGCAAATCATTTTCGCCAATCTGCTGCCGCCCGATTGGCTGCAACTCACCACCGAAAGCATCATTGATCAGGTTTTCGTTTACGTGAATGTTGCCAGTGGCCAGCTCTCGATTAAAATCTCTCTGGTCGAGTTGAAAACCCGCCTGGCCAGTGAGCCAGGATTGGCAGCTTTCAAGCAAATATTGAGCGCCCAGCCGCCGTGTACGCTGGAACAACTCGAGATCATTAAACAGGCTGCAACCAGCGGCAAGCTCGATCAAATTCCTTTGTGCCGCCCCCCGGAAGAATTGGTCACCGCCTTCGATTCACAAATCAGAGCCGCACTGGGGCTGGTCGCCGGGCAGCTCCCGAATGAGGTTGACCTGGCTCAACCCGCCGGCAGCGGCAGCCAACCGCCCCCGGCTGGAGACGATCCCCGCATCATGCTCAATCGCATTCGAATCATGGTACGCCTGGGGCCGCTTCTGCCGGTCGCTCTCCTGGCGCTGGTGACGATCTTCGGGGTGCGGTCTGCCCGCGACTGGCTGCGCTGGTGGGGTATTCCACTGCTGAGTGCGGGATTGCTCTCTGCTGGAATGGCGTTAGCCATCAATCCGCTGGTCAATTGGGCTTTGCTCACTTATGTGAATCCAAGGCTGAGTCCGTCTCCCCTGACTCCCGAACTCGGGCAGACGTTGATCGCTCTCCTGCGCTCACTGGCGACACCCCTGGCAATGGGAATGGGCATCATAGCCGGGGGATTGGCGCTGTTCGGGGCGGCGCTGACCGTTATTTCGTTTCTCGTAAAAAAATAGCCCCACCATCTGCAACATTTCCACCCCAAAGCCTGTATTGATAAATAGAATACCATGAACCAGGCAAACGAGGGCGACCTGATCGTGCAATCCATCCGAGGCGATAAGGAAGCCTTCGGGGAGTTGGTTCGTCGCTGCCAGGCGCCGGTGTTCAATGTGGCCTACCGGCTGATGGGCAACCGGCTCGATGCCGAGGACGCCGCCCAGGAAGCTTTCCTGCGGGCTTACCGCGCCCTGGCGACATTCGACGCGACTCGCCCGATCGTACCCTGGCTCAAGCGCATCACCGTCAACGTGTGCCTCAATCGGCTGGAAGCGAAACCCGCAGAGCCGTTGACTCTCGAAGAGGATGGGTCTCTGTCACTCCCGCTGGCTGGTCCCAGCCCCGAAGAGTTGACCCTGGCTCGTGAGACCAGCCACGCTGTGCGAGCCGAAATCTTACAGTTGCCGCCGCGTTATCGGGCCGCCATCGAGCTGCGTCACTTCCAGGAACTCAGTTACGACGAAATGGCCGCCGCACTCGGGCGCCCGCTCAGCGACGTAAAAAGCGACCTGTTTCGCGCCCGCCGGCTGTTGGCTGACCGGTTGAAAAATACGCTATCAGAAACCGAATTTCATGGTAACCAACAATGAACCATGCAATTGTGAGCCAACCTTCTCTACCCACCGTCCCCGCTCCCCTTCCCCGGCGGGTGAAATGGCTGTTCTGGGTGATGTGCGGAGCGTTGTCAGTATTCCTGGCAGAAGTGGTCAGCACCGCGTCTCCTTTTCCCTTCTTCAACGCCTGGGGGCTGCTCGTCGTTTGTCCATTATACACCCTGCACGTTTTGGCGCTGGCTTCACTGGTTTTTGGCCGCAAGCGCGTCACGTTCACCAGCCTGTTCCTTGCCGGGGCGATCCTGGGGCTGTACGAAGCCTACATGACAAAGGTGCTCTGGTCGCCCACATGGTCTCCAGAGATTTCCGTGGTGGTTGGCGGAGTGCATATTATTCACACCATCATCCTGGTTCTTTTCTGGCATCCTTTCATGGCTTTCATGCTGCCGCTCATGGCGGCTGAGACTCTCTTGACCGATTCGCGGGAGACTATCGCTGCGCTGCCAGACTTCTTGCAACGCGGGCTGCGCTCCAATCCCGGCCGCGTATTATTAGTGAGCGGATTTGCGCTGTATTGCGGCTTCTATCACTCCGTCTCCGGCCTGAACGTGGGAACATCGCTTCTCTCGGCGGCCGGGGCGTTGGGAGTGCTCACCATCCTGGGGTTGATCTGGCAGCGGGCGCGGCGGAATTATACGATCACGCTGCGAGACGCGCTGCCCTCGCGCCGTGAGGCGATCGTCCTGGGCTTTCTTCTGTTAGCCGGATATATCTGGTTGGGAATTATCTTGCGCCCCGAAGCGATGCCCACGAATTTGGGGCCACATGCGATCATTTGGGTATTGTACGCGCTCCTGTTTTCACTGCTGTTCTTTAGTTTGAAACACGCTGCGCCCATGGCAATGACTGACCCAATCCTCCGGCAGGCTGTTCCCGTCAAAATAGCGCTGTTGTTCGGAGTCGTTTTCATCCTCGCCACGCTGCCTGGCGCCTCTTTTCTCGCGCCGCTCGTGCTGCTGATCGTGCTCATTTCGTGGTTGGCCGGTTGCGGCGTGGGGTTGTGGCTGTTGGGACGCGCGATTGTGGTCACCTTTTCCCGCGCGGGAGCATCTTATGCGTCATCTGACTGAGTCTCTGCTCAACGAATATCTCGACGAGACCCTCGACGATGAGGCGCGGTGTGAAGCTGAAGCCCACCTGGCCTCGTGCGCCGATTGCCAGGCCAAGGCCAATACGCTGCGCCGCACATTCGACGTACTTGCGGCTTTGCCGGAGGAGCCTCTCGGCCACGATCTATCGCGGGACGTACTGGCGCGCATCCCAGCCCAGCACAATCCCCGCATTTGGCGGTTAGCACTGGGAGCCCAGGCTGCCGCAGCGGGGATACTCCTCGCTTTCGGCTACGCCACCCTGGCCAAAGCCGCCGCCCATTTCGCTGACGAAGCCATCGGCGTTATCCTGCCATCCACCGCACGCCTGATCCAGACAATTACCCATGCCTGGGCAGTAATGATCCGCCCGCTCTCGTTCGATCTGTCGTGGTCGTTCAATATGCCGGATTTCCCCACCATGGGCTGGCTGGCGCTGATCATTTCGGCGGGTGTCCTCTGGCTCGTCGGTAACACATTGCTCATCCTGCCCCGCAAGAGTAACTAAAGGGCCTTTTCCCACAAGATTCATTCCCATCAAGGAGGTGTTCTATGGAACAAGTCATTGGCGCAGTATTGATCTTCACCGCGGGCATCGTAACTTTCATTGCCCTGTTTACGGCTGTGGCGCTGTTGATGCCCGGCATGGTTGGGCGGGTGCAATCTACGATCGAAGCCGGCCCGGCAAAAGCTTTCCTGCTTGGCCTGGTGAACCTGGTCTTCTTCGGAGCCATCGCCGCGCTGGGGTTGGCTCTGGCAGGCCAACTGGCCGATCCCTTCAATGGGATATTGGCATTGCCATGTATCTTGATCCTGCTGGCCTTACTGGGAATGACTGGCATCGGCGTAACCGGACTGATCGTGCTGGTGCGCGAACGCATGGCTGGCTCGCCAAGCGCGGTGAGAGGCACATTGCGCGCCGCGCTGCTGGTCCTGCTTGCGGGCATGTCGCCCTTCATCGGGTGGTATATCTTCACCCCATTGGCGCTGATCACCGGGCTGGGCGCAGCCATCCTGGCGCTGGTGCAGCGGGCGCCCCGAGTCGCGGCTGCACCCCAGGCCGAGTAAAGATATGAGAAAGAGGCCACAATTTGGGGCAAGAGATGTGCCCAAAATTGCGCTCAGGATGCCTGCAAGGGTATTGCTGTAAGGATCACCGATGAAACGAGCCGTCTATCTGATATTTCTTGCCCTGCTGCTGGCGGGACTGGCCTGCGAGGGCGGCAACGTGATCGAGCCAACGCCGCCCGCCGATGACCCTGTTTCCGTGTTTGATTCCGGGCAGACTGCCTTCGGCTTTTTCCCCACCCCGCCCGAGGTTTCGATGGAAAGTCTCATCGCCACCTTCGGGGCGATTGGCCAACACGGGCACGTCATCCTCCAGCAGCAGGCGATCCCGTGGGCTGAATTCATCGCCAGCGCCGACGGCAACTCGAAAACTATCCAGGATATGCGCGGCTCGCTGGAGCTGGCCCATCAGAATGGGCTGGAGATCGTTTACATCACCGATCCGTTGAACGGGCTGAACCGCACCGAATTTGCCCCGCTGCCTCCAGAATTGGCGGACGGCAACTTCAGCACACCAGACATCCGCCAGGCTTTCAAGAATTTCGCGGTGCGGCTGGCGCGGGAATTTCACCCACGTTACCTGGGCCTGGCCTCTGAGATCAACACCTACGCCGACGCCTATCCCGACGATTTCCCCAATTACCTCAGCCTGTATCGCGAAACCTACGCGGCTGTCAAAGCCGAGTCGCCGGGTACGCTGGTTTTCGTCACCTTCCAATGGGAAGACCTCAGCAACCGCGGCCCATTCAACGATGGCTCACCCGAAGGAATCAAGTGGGCTACCGTGGAGGCCTTCGAGCCGAATCTGGACATCTGGGCGATTTCCAGCTATCCTTATTTTGCCTTCGAAACCGCCGCTGACCTGCCCGCCGACTATTACACTCCGCTGCTCACACGCACGCTCAAACCGCTGGCTGTCGCCGAGGGAGGCTGGCCTTCGCAGGATTTCGGCCCGCTGCACGGTTCGGATGAGGATCAAATTGGCTATCTTCAGGCGATCAACACCCAAATCGGCGAACGACTGGCCTTCTGGATCTACCTGGTGATTGACGATTTCGACGTGAAGGCTTACGACCGTTTGTTCGCCGAACAAGGTATGGCAGGCACGGGTGAGACGCTGCAATGGTTCGGTGTTCTCGGTTTGCGTACGAAAGACGGCGACCCAAAACCGGCGCTGGCGGTATGGGATGGGATGCAAAACGGCGCGACGGCCACAAAGACCGTACCGCACGAAGGTAAATGGGGACTCTATGCGTTAGACCTGGCAACGCAATCCACCCGCCTGGTTTATAGCGCTCCGCGGGAGATCCAAATCTTGCGGCTGAACAACCTGGGCGATACGCTCGCCTTTGCTCAAAAAATTGACGGCGATAACGATGGAAATTTTGAAATCTGCACTGTGGGCATAGATGGAGGCAATTTCAATCGGCTCACCGACAACACTTATTTGGATGTGTACCCCGCCTGGTCTGCCGATGGCGCTCAAATCGCTTTCCTGTCCCAACGCCAAACGGATCTCGACATTTATGTGATGGCCGCCGATGGGAGTAGCCCGCGCCGGCTGTTCGACTCCGGCGCGCATGACGCCGACATTGATTGGGCAAGCGACCGGATCGTTTTCACATCGAACAGCGGACTATGGATGATACAGGCCGATGGAACGAATCCGGTGCAAATCACCCACCCACCCCGCGCGGGTGAATGGGGGAAGACGAATCTGCCGTTTGGAGATTATGACCCTCGGTTGAGTCCCGACGGCAGCCGGATCGTGTTTGAAAGATTAGAAGACGACAGCAGTCCGCATGGCAATTACAATTTCTTCGTCATCAACGCCGACGGCTCTGGCGAGACGCGCCTGACCACCGATGGCGCTTCGCAGGGTCTTGCAAGCTGGTCGCACGCGGGGGATAAGCTGGTCTATGTCGTGGCTGCGATCAACGATCAAGGGATGTACGATATGCACGTGATGAACGCTGACGGAACGGCTATTCACGACATAACGCCAGCCTATTTTCCCACTACCTTTCTGGTTCACGCCGCAATTTTCTCCAAAGACGACACCGAGATATTCTTCATCGGAGAGTGGTGGGAATGAAAAATCGAATGAAGCTGCTCCCCCTGCCTCTGGCGCTGCTGGTCTTGGCGGCTCTCGCCTGCGAGCAGGCGACGCCTTCTCCGCAGCCTACGCCCCACGCCCCACGCCCTTCGCCATCTCCCACCCAGGTTGACCGCCTCTCGACTATCCCCGCCAGCGCCGTCAAAATGACCCCCGATGAGGATGCCTGGCCGCCTGTCGCCATCGCCGGCTGGAGCCAGCCGGAGCCGCTCGGAGCGCCGGTCAACACGGCGGGCGGCGAGGATAGCCCGTTCGTTTTACCCGATGGGCAAACGCTTTATTTCTTTTTCACCCCCGATGTGACGATCCCGGCGGAAAAACAACTCTTCGACGGCGTGACCGGTATTTGGGTGACGACTCAGTCGAGTGGGAATTGGAGCGATCCACGAAGGGTACTGCTCGCCTCACCCGGCGAGGTGCATCTCGACGGCTGCGAGTTCGTGCTCGGTGACCTCATGTATTTTTGCACTGCCAGGGAAGGATTTACCGGCATCCAGTGGTTCCGCGCCGACCTCCGGGAGGGTCAATGGCTCGATTGGCGCTATGCTGGCGACGAACTCAAACAGAACGAATACGAAGTGGGCGAATTGCACCTCTCCGCCGATGGGCAGATGCTATTCTTTCACTCATCACGCACAGGCGGCTACGGCGGAGTAGATGTGTGGGTTTCGCAGAAGATATCGGATGGATGGGGTGAACCGCTCAATCTCGGCCCACAAGTGAACACTTCCGGGGATGAAGGCTGGCCTTTCGTCAGCGCGGATGGGCAGGAATTATGGTTCAATGGAACCAGCCGCCGAGGCCGCCCCGGCCCGGCGGTGTTCCGCTGCCTGCGGCAGCCCGACGGGTCGTGGGCCGCCTGCGAGGAGATTGTCTCACAATTTGCCGGCGAGCCGACGCTGACCGCCGACGGGCTGACGTTGTACTTCGTCCACCACTACTTCACCGCCGACCTGAGCCGGATGATCGAGGCGGATATTTATGTGAGCTACCGGCTGCCGTAGGCCGGATTGGCAATCCGGTCTACGCTACGCGCAGGTGCATCCGGCGGAACAGCCACACCCCGATGAAAAAATAGAGCACCGACAAGACCACCAGCGCGGTCAATTCGTAAACTACTTCGTCGAAACCCGCGCCCAGGGTGAGGATTTTGTTGAGGGCCACCACGGCGTGCGTCGGCGGGAGGAGATCGTATAACCCGACGGCGTGCCCTCCGAGAGTAAAAATCGTCACCTTCGGGAGGGGGAAAACCACCCCGGAGAAGAACATCATCAACCCGAGGGGAAAATTGGCAACCACGAAGGCGTGTGACACCGAGCGGGAGAAACACGCCACCACCATCCCCACCCCAATCACCGACAGGCTGGCCACTGCCCCAACCAGAATCGCCACCCAGATTGGCCCCTGGCTGCGAAAACCGAGCACCGCCGCCAGCCCGAATGAAATCGCCACCCCGGCTGCGCCCACCAGCACCAAAGACAGCGTGATCCCGCCCAATAAGTCAAAAGCCGTCATACGTGTGATTTGCAAGCGGCGCACCGTGCCCGATTCGATCTCGCGCGCGACGACCATCGAGGCCAGGAACACCAGCAGGATAACGGAAAAGATCAATGTGCCGGGGACATAAGTCTCGAACTCGGTGCGGGCCGCCGAAGCGCCCAAGGGCAGCTCATCATACCCCACGAGCGGCATTTGACCGGTCATCTGCTGAACATATTTGTCCGCCGCGGTGAGCGCCAGGGTGGCGCCAATCGTGTAATAGGGATTGGACAGGTCGCCGCCAAAGGTAATTTTGGTCGTCGCCGAGCGATCGCCGGATTGGAGCGATTCAAGGACTTGCGAGAAATCTTCCGGGATCTCGATGAAGGCGGTTGCGCCGCGGTTTTTCAGGATCGGCTCGGCTTCGGCCTGGCTGGCGACGAGTTTTACTTTGAGTAGGGGTTTCCCATCGGGATAAGCCACCCGCTCGATCTCACGCACCACTTCCTCCCCGGCGTTGTAAATCGCGCCGCCGGATAGCACCGTTCCTCGATCATAGTTGATCACCAGCACTGCATAAGACGTCGAACCCCCGTAAAACCAGATCCAATACAGAAAGACAAAGAAAGGCGCGAAAGCCAGGGTGAGGCCCAAGAGCCAAAGGTCGCGCGACATCTCGCGCAGGGTTTTGATGAAGACGCTGAACAGTTTCATTCTCGCAGCCTCCGCCCGGTGAGCTGGATGAACACATCTTCGAGGGAATTGGCTCGAAGGTTGACCTCGCCAGGAGTGAATCCTGCATCTGTGAGGGCCTCGACAATTGCCGGGAGTTGCCCGACCGCGTGCAAGGCGCGGATTTGCAGGGCGAGCGTGACAGGGTCGAAAACGATTTTGCCAGCGATGGATCGAAGAGCTTCACGCGCTCTCTCCCCTATCCCATCCCCCCTTTCCCCTGCAAGGGAGATTTCAACCACATCCCCGCTGCCAACGCGCTGTTTGAGCGCTTCAGGCGTATCCATCACCAGCAATTCGCCGTGATCTATGATGGCGACGCGGTCGGCCAAGCGCTCGGCTTCGTCCATGTTGTGGGTGGTGAGGATCACTGTTTTCGGATAGTCGCCGTTCCCCTTGCGGGCCAGCGAGCGGATGTATTCCCGCACAAGCACGCGGCTCTGCGGGTCGAGGCCGGCTTCCGGCTCATCGAGTACGACAATCTCAGGGTCATGAACGAGCGCCATCGCCAGGTTGAGCCGCCGCTGCATCCCGCCCGACAGGGTACGGGCCAATTTATGACGCTTTTCGTCCAGGTCGAGGTCTTTCAGGAGTTGCTCGCCCCGCTGGCGCGCCTGCTTTCTCTTCAGTCCATACATTTCACCGATGAATTGCAGTTGCTCCAGGCAAGTCAACTTGTCCCACAGGACCACATGCTGCGGGCACATACCCACGCGGATGCGCGCTTCGCGGTTGCCATTCGTGATTGGTTTGCCGTGAACGAGCACATGTCCCGAATCGGGTTTGAGCAGGCCGCACATCATGTTGATCGAAGTGGTTTTGCCAGCTCCGTTCGGCCCGAGAAAGCCAAAAACTTCGCCTTCGTACACTTCGAGCGACAGGTCTTTCACGGCGACAAGCTCGCCATAGCGTTTGGTGAGGTTTTGAGTTTGGAGAACGATGGCAACCATCTGAGTCTGTGCCTTTTGTGCAAGGATTTGGAGTCCGCTAATCCTCGCTAATCGGCGCTAATCTTATGACAAATTCGCGAAGATTAGCGAGGATCAGCGGACGCTTTTCAGGCTTGTCCGGGTTTAGGAGACTCTATAAACACACAATCAGAGCAATCACGATCGCGATGGTGGCGACGATACCCCAAATCCAGGCCCAGCCGCCGGGGTCAGAAGCGCCGTTGCCCAGCCCGACCGGGCGGATACGCAGCAGCGGCAGTCCCTCGGTTTTGCTCAGCAGCTCAATGTCCGTTACGGTGAAAGGATTGAAGCCTTCGAAAAAACCGGCAAACCCAGCGTTCTTGAGGATTTGACGCAGGATGAGGCGGCGCTCCTCCGGGTCGGTTGCTTCTTCGACCTGTCCCGCTATCGCCCCCGAGGGCATCATCAGCTCGATGGAGGGGTTGTTCTTGATGTTGCGATACCAGTCGGAGATGCGGCCAAACCCTGCCATACAGTAGATGCTGCCGTTCGAGATGGTGTAATTGACCGGCGCGTAGCGTACCTTACCTGTTTTTCGCCCAACTGTTTTGATCACCATGATATACCCGCCAAACGGCGTGCCCATGAATGGGGCAAATCCCAGGCGGAACATCGGCACCATGAAGAATTTATTGAGCAGCCAGAAAATGCGGCGGATGGAATTATTGAGCATGATTGCCTCCATACAAAGAAATGATCGTGAGAATCCCCTGACCGAGTGAGACAGCGAACGTGGCCCACAGGATCAGCTTCGAGATGGGCGCGTCGAATTCCGGGTGACCTTTGCGCAAAAAGTAGTTGTGGATACCGAAAGCGAAAAGTCCCGCCAGGCTGACAACCATAGAAATTATCAATCCACCGAGAGCGCCTTCCCTTACCAGCGCCAGCCCGTACAAGGCCGCTATCCACAACGGGATATGAATCACCAGAAAACCGCCGATCCCGCCCGGCAGGTGAAACAGATGCCACTCTTTCCAGTAGGCCGAGTCCATTTCGTGCAAGATCAACAGCGTCAGGTTGACGAGGTAAAGCCAAAACAGCATATTTGTCATGATTCACCCTTTTCAAGTGGCTCAATGCCGCGCAGAATCATCTCGACCAGCCCATCAGTCACTCTTTGAAGAGGCATGGATTCGTCCGTCACCTGAAAATAGACATTCAAGTAGGGCAAAAGCTGGCTGTCACCCATGGCGATCATCATCAGGTTGACCACCCGCGCCGCCGCTTCGACATCCACCTCCGGGCGGATTTCGCCGCGCGCCGCTGCGGTAGCCAGCATCTCGCGGATAATGTCACGCATCAACGTGGCAATCGGGCGCACGATACACTCCCCGAGATCGTGATCGCCCTGGTAAGCCGCCCGCCCAAAGAAGCGGATCAGATCAGCCTCGGTCTGCCCCCATTCGACGCCAACTTGTAGATAGGCTTTCAGCGCCTCGCGCAGCGGCATTTCCCGCAAGAAAGGACGCGACATCTCGAAGAGATCGGTCAGGTAGCGCACAAACAGCGTGACGGTGAAATCGAGCAAGCCGTCACGGTTGGGGAAATACTGATACAGCGAACCGACCGATACCCCTGCCCGGCGGGCAATCTCTTTGATATTGAGTGAGGCCGGGCCTTTGGCGTTAGCCTCAGCCAGCACCGCATTGAGGATCGCCTGCTGGCGCTCAAGGTCGAGACGGCGGAAGGTGCGCGTGACCTTGCCTTCTTTTTCCAATTCAAGGATATAGGTGTGGTATTGGAGCCAGTCGGAAAGAGTCATATAACATGAACCTTTAGTTCATATTATATGAAATTAATGTTCATTTGTCAAGAGATATAATTCACTCCCTCAAAGTAAAAGCCAACGCCGCCTCAGCGTGCAGACGTGTGGTATCGAACAACGGCACAGCGCTGTCTTCGGCGCCCACCAGCAAGCCAATCTCCGTGCAGCCTAGAATGATCCCCTGCGCGCCGTTCTCGACCAGCCGCGCCATTATCTCGCGGTAGCGGTTCCGCGAGGTGGGCTCAATCTTCCCCAGGCACAGCTCATCGAAAATCACCCGATGGATCAGCTCACGCTCGGCTGCCGCCGGGACGAGCACATCCAGCCCATGCCGCTGCTTCAACCGCCCCACGTAGAAATCTTGCTCCATGGTAAAACGCGTACCGAGTAATCCCACCCGCTGGATGCCTGCGGTTCGAACTGCCTCTGCAGTGGCGTCGGCGATGTGCAGCAGCGGAATAGCCACTGCCGCCTGGATTTCGTTGGCCACGCGATGCATCGTATTCGTGCAAAGGATGAGAAAATCCGCCCCGCCGCCCTCGAGACGCCGGGCTACATCAGCGAGCACCTGTGCCATGCGCGGCCAATCTTCCACCTGCTGAAGCGCTTCGATCTCGGCAAAATCCACCGAGTAGAGCAGGCATTTCGCCGAGTGGAACCCGCCCAACCGGGCTTTGACGCCCTCGTTGAGCAGGCGATAATATTCGAGAGTCGATTCCCAGCTCATCCCACCGATCAGACCGATCGTTTTCATACTTTTATATACCTCCTTTGCCATTCGTACAGCTTGTTCAACGCCTCAATCGGCGAAAGCGTGTTCATGTCCAACGACTTCAACTCGTCGAGCAGCGGGTTCGTCTCCGGGAAGAGCGCCAATTGCCGGGGAGAATCCGGGTTGATTTTGACCGCCTTGCCCGAGGAAGCCTCCAGCGTGCGCAGAATCTCACCGGCGCGGGTCACCACAGGGCGCGGCAGCCCCGCCAACTGCCCGACGTGGATTCCATAAGAGCGGTCGGCCCCGCCGGGGATGATCTTGTGCAGAAATACCACTTTCCCATCTGCTTCCGATACCGCCACGTTGTAGTTACGCACCCCCGGCAGCAGGTCAGCCAATTGGGTCAATTCATGATAATGGGTGGCAAACAGGGTTTTTGCCCGCAGCCGGGGATGATTGTGCAAATACTCGATCACCGCCCAGGCAATCGAGACGCCATCATAAGTGGATGTCCCCCGCCCGATCTCGTCCAGCACGAGCAGCGAGCGCGGTGTAGCGTGGTGCAAGATATTGGCGGTCTCGATCATCTCGACCATGAAGGTGGACTGCCCGGCGTGAATTTCGTCCTGCGCGCCGATGCGGGTAAAAATGCGATCCACCACCCCGATGCGGGCCGATGCCGCGGGGACGAAACTGCCCATTTGCGCCATCAAAGCGATCAGAGCCACCTGGCGCAAAAAAGTGGATTTGCCCGCCATATTGGGGCCGGTGAGCACCCGGATGCGCTCGCCCGCCTCGAAGATGGTGTCGTTGGGAACGAAACGCTCACCGCCGCCGAGGGTCTGCTCGACCACAGGATGGCGGCCCTCGCGGATGTCAAGCACATCTTCGGCAACGACTTCGGGACGCGTGTACCCATCGAGCGCGGCTGCCTCCGCCAACGAGGCCAGCACATCCAATTCAGCCAGCGCCCGCGCCGTCGCCAACAGCCGCATGGCCGATTTGGATAATTGGGCGCATAGCTCACGGAACAGGCGCGTCTCGATCTCCCGGATGCGCTCCTCGGCATTGAGCACCAGAGTCTCGTACTCTTTCATCTCCGGGGTGATGTAGCGCTCGGCATTGACCAGTGTCTGCTTGCGGATGTAATCGGAGGGGATCAGCCCGGTGTTGGCGTGCGAGACCTCGATGAAATAACCAAAAACCTTGTTATAGCCCACTTTGAGCGATTTGATGCCGGTGCGCTGGCGCTCGACCGCTTCGAGATTGGCAATCCACTCTCGGGCGTGACGCGAGCGCTCGATGACGCCATCCAGCTCAACCGAATAACCTGCGCGAATAACGCCGACGTTGGCGAGGGTGGCAGGAGGATCTTCGTCGAGCGCGGCGTCGAGCAGAGAAAGCTCGTCGGGGCAAAGATCGAATCCTCGCAAAATAGGGGATAGGGGATAGGGGATAGGGGCAGCCTCCCCTACTCCCATATCCCCTATCCCCTGTTTTTCCCTTATCCCCTGCATTACGCCCGGAAGCCGTCGCAGCGTCTCGCGCATGGCAACCAGATCACGCGGGAGCGCTGTCCCGCCCACGACGCGCGTCGCCAGCCGTTCGAGATCATTCAATGGCTTGAGGGCAGCGCGCAGGGCGGCGCGCAGCATTCCATCGGTAAAGAAGACCTGCACCCCATCCTGCCGCTGGCCGATCTGCGTCACATCGAGCAGCGGTTTGCTCGCCCACTGGCGGAGGAGGCGCTTGCCCATCGGGGTGACGGTGTAATCCAGCACGCCCAGCAGCGATCCCTTCACCTGCCCGCCGCGAATCGTCTCGGTCAGTTCGAGGTTGCGGCGCGTGGATGCGTCGAGAGTCATGAACTCAGCCAGGCTGTAAGTGCTGAGGCCGGTGAGCAGTTGCAACGCAGCGGGCTGGGTTTCAGTGACATATTGCAGGATGGCCCCCGCGGCGCGGGCTGCCAGCGGCAAGCTGCGCAGCCCAAAACCTTCGAGAGAGGCGGCCTGGAAGTGTCGCAGCAAGGTATCCTGACAGCGGCCCGGCTCGAAGCGCCACGCTGGCCAGGTGGTGAGGTGTCCCGGCAGCCCATCGGAAAGTGCGATTCCATCTGGCCGCAGGATCTCAGCCGGCCTGAGCCGCACCATCTCGCTGCGCACAACCAACCCGATGTCCTCGCCGTCTAACTCGGTGGCGGCAAATTCGCCGGTCGAGATATCCACGTAAGCAATTCCGGCCCGATTTCCATCGAGCATAACCGCAGCCAGGTAATTGTTGGCGTCGCCCGGCAGCAGGCCCGGCTCGACGAGGGTGCCAGGGGTGACGACGCGAATCACTTTCCGGGAGAAAATCCCCTTCACCGGCTCTTCCCCCACCTGCTCGCAAATGGCGACATGGTAACCTTTTTCGATCAGCCGGGCGAGATAATTTTCGACGGCGTGATAGGGGATACCGGCTAACGGTGCGCGCACACCTTTTCCGATAGGACGCGAGGTGAGCACGATGTCCAGCTCGCGGGAGGCGATTTCAGCATCCTGGTCGAAGGTCTCGTAAAAATCACCGAGCCGAAAAAATAGGATGGCGTTAGGGTATTGGCGCTTGATTTCGAGGTATTGTTTGCGGATGGGGGTGATATCGTCGGTGGTCATAGGCTGATTCTATCAGAAATATTGTCTCGTACCTTGAATGCAGCAATTCTCAATATGGATTGCACAAACCATCCGCGAATAGTCCACGAATACACGAATGGCGATTTTCGGGCCTGGTTATTCGTGTATTCGTGCAATATTCGTGAATGGCCAACGGAGCACGCCCCATATTGAGAATTGCTGCCTTGAACGCGATCCGAATTAATCGTCGTCTTGGGCGTTATGCCCAAAAATGCCGCCCACAAGGGGCCAAACTACGGTTTTTCGGATGGGATTTGAGTGGAAATCGCTCGAGGCTGAACGTAGGTTGTGCGAACGTTCGCATGATTTTGTGACAAAATTCATTTGCGGATTTTCTGGTTAGGTTATATAATTAGGCCACTATAATCCCGTAAATCGTGGAAAGGAGAAAATCAATGGCTAGTGTCACCTTCGAACATGTTTTCAAGCGTTTCGGCGATGTCATTGCAGTTAATGATCTTGACATCAAAATCGAGGACAAGGAATTCCTGGTTCTGGTTGGGCCGTCGGGCTGTGGTAAAACCACTGCTCTGCGCTGCCTGGCCGGGCTGGAAGAGATCAGTGATGGCAAAATCATGATCGGGGATCGCGTCGTCAACGATGTAGCCCCTAAAGATCGCGACATCGCAATGGTCTTTCAGTCGTACGCCCTTTATCCCCACATGAGCGTGTACGATAACATGGCCTTTGGCCTGAAACTGCGCAAAGTCCCGAAGGATGAGATCAAGCGCCGCGTCACCCAGGCTGCGGACATGCTGGGGATCGGGCATCTGCTCGACCGCAAACCCCGCCAGCTCTCCGGCGGCCAGCGCCAGCGTGTGGCGGTTGGACGTGCAATCGTGCGCGAGCCAAAGGTTTTCTTGTTCGACGAGCCGCTTTCCAACCTGGATGCCAAGCTGCGCGTCGAGACCCGCGCCAACATCAGCAAGCTGCACCTGCAACTGGCAACCACCTTTATCTATGTGACTCACGATCAGGTGGAAGCGATGACGATGGCTACCCGCATCGCGGTCATTAACAAAGGCCTTTTGCAGCAAATTGACACTCCCCAGACCCTTTACGACAAGCCCAATAATCTGTTTGTGGCCGGCTTCATTGGCTCTCCGGCAATGAACTTCTTCAAAACCAAGCTGGTCAAAGGCGACGGCAAGCTGTTTGTAGATGGCGGATCCTTCAAAGTCGAAGTTCCAACCGACCGCAACAATGTTTACATGCCATATCTTGATAAGCCCGTGATCCTGGGCGTCCGCCCTGAAAACATTCACGACCCGAACTTCTGCCCGCCCGGCATTTTTGCTCAAAACATAGACGGCAAGGTGGATGTCACCGAATTGATGGGCAACGAAATCCAGCTCTATGTTACCGCCGGCGAGCACAGCTTTGTCGCCCGGGTTGATCCACGCACCAAAGTTCGCATGGGCGAGAGCATTCAGGTCGCTTTCAACATGGGCAATATGCACCTGTTCGATCCGGAAACCGAGCAAGCAATTCGGTAATCCCTTTGAAGCCGGTGAATTGTACTCTGCTTCATCACTCGTAATGTGAATGTTATCAGCCAGCGTCTCCCCGTTGATATGGCTTGTGTGCATATCTACGGGGAGATGCTCTTTACACGATACCACGGAAGGGAATTATGTCTGAACCAATCAAACTTGTTTTGTTGCGACATGGGCAAAGCACCTGGAATCTCGAAAATCGTTTTACCGGATGGACGGATGTCGGCTTGACCGAGCAAGGCAGGCAAGAGGCGCATTTCGGTGCGAAGCTGCTCGCCGAACAAGGTTATACATTCGATATAGCTTACACGTCTGTTCTCAAGCGGGCGATTCACACCCTGTGGATTGTTTTGGAAGACATGGGGTTGGAGTGGATCCCGGTGATTCGCACCTGGCAGTTGAACGAACGTCACTATGGGGCTTTGCAAGGGTTGAACAAATCGGAAATGGCGGCCCAATATGGAGAGGCCCAGGTTAAGATCTGGCGGAGAAGTTACGATGTGCCGCCGCCTGCTCTCGAATGGGACGACCCCCGCCACCCCCGCTTCGACCGCCGGTATAGCAGTCTTACCCGGGAAGAGCTTCCTGCCTGCGAATCGTTGAAACTCACCGTGGCCCGTATGCTTCCCTACTGGCATAACACAATCGCACCGGTCGTAAAATCCGGCCAGCGAGTGCTGATTGCCGCCCACGGCAACAGCCTGCGCGCCCTGGTCAAGTATCTCGACAACATCTCAGACGAGGCAATCCCCGAACTGAATATTCCCACCGGGATCCCGCTCGTCTATGAGCTGGACAGCAATCTTCAGCCGCTGAAACATTACTATGTAGCCGATGAAGAAACCGTCCGCAAGGCTGCCGAGGCAGTCGCCAACCAGGGTAAGGCCAAGTAGATCAGAGAAGGAGGTCAAAGAAACGAGACTTTCAAGAGAGACCTACTGTATACTTAACCTATAAAATCACGATCATTTACTAAGGAGAAGAATTGATGAAAACCAAACGAAACATTGGTCTGATGATTTGCGCCGCCGTGCTGATCATGAGCATCCTGGCGTGTGGCGGCAGCCCAGCGACACCCACCAATCCCCCGCCCCCGCCCGCCACAAACACACCGGTTCCACCTCCACCCACCGCGACACAGCCGCCCGTCGTCGAGCCGACTGCGACTGAGGCGGTTGCGGTTGAGCCGACCGCGACCGAAGAGACTACAACCGGCGGCGATGAGCGCACCCCCGGACAAATCAACATCCTGAAGGTCGCCAGCTTCAAAGACAGCTTCGACGATTGGAATATCATCGGATTGGTTGCCAATGACACCGACCGCATAGTCGAAGACATCCAGATCGAAGTCGAGATTTTCGACGCCAGTAACGTCTCGATTTACAAGAACACCGACAGCGTAACGCTCGATCTGTACACCGTCGGCCCTGGCGAGATCACTCCGTTCCACCTATGGGTTACCGATGATCTACCGGGCGCCGACACCTTCGTCGCAACGGTCATCGGCAATAATGTGAGCAGCGCCGAGCGCGGCCTCGCCGAAATCGGCGAAATTACCCAATTGGTGGATGAATACGATACCGTCTACCTGATAGGTGAAGTCACCAATACAGACAGCCAGCCAATCCTTGTCAGCGGTATTGCGGCGGCTACTTTCGATGCAGCCGGCGAGATGATTGCCGCAGCATCCGAAAGCGTTTCTCTACACTATCTCGACCCAGGCGAATCCGGCCCCTTCCGCATCAATCTGACCGGAGCAGAGGGCAGCAGCGCGGATGTGACTGACTTCGAAATCTACACGGACATTCAGATCTACAGCGAACAGCCATCCTACGACATCAGCGGTCTAGACGACATGTACGACTACATGGATGGCTATGACAACATTCATTTAGTTGGCGAGTTTCTCAATAACGAAGCCAAGGCGTTGAACATCTCGGCGATCGCTGCCATATACGACGCCGATGGCAAAATCCTGGATGCCTGCTCTGGCTCAGTGGCCTTCTACCCGGCATCGGGCGAGAAAGTCCCCTTCGACTGCGATAGCTGGGGACCGTTGAACTGGATTGACGGGACTTACGACACGGCTGATACCTACGTGATTTTCATTGACCGCTATTGGACTTGGGAAGCCTTCTCCGAAGAAATCACCCTGACTTCATCGGAGGACGAAGCCTCCTACGACGGCGACCAGGGTACTTTCACCGGCAAAGCAGTCAACAACTCTGCCGGGAAAGTGGACAGCGCCACCGTGGTCATTGCGATCTATGACTCATCGGGCAAGCTGATCGCCACCGATTGGGATTGGATCTTCGATGAAATAGATGTGAATGGCACTGCCGATTACGAAGTCTACGTCTCGCTCCCGCCTGATTTCGTCAAGGAAAACGCGACGATTGTAGTCATCGTCAAGGGGACACTACCGTAGAACAACAAGACCTCACAGGTTTTGAAAACCCACGAGGTCTTTATGAATGAAAAAGGCTGGCGGCCAATGGCTGCCAGCCTTTTTCGTTATGTCTCTATTAATCTCCCAATAACCAGTCAGCCAGATTCCAGGCAAACATCCACTGGTATTCAGACGGCATACGATAAAACGCAAAGCCGACAAACGCCACCCGGTAGCCAAAATCGGCGTCTTCGAGGGTAAACACAGCCGGGTTGCCCGATTGGGGGCTGTCGGGTCCCCGGTTGAAGGCAATCTCGGTGGTGATACCGGCGAAATCAGCTTGGGAAAAAACGGTTGCCGGAATGCCGCTCACCGATTCGGCCAGGGTGATCGTATCGCCATCGAGAAAGCCGAATGCCAACGGATTCAGCGAATCGGCGACAGTAAGGTCAACCAGAGGGGCTGGATCGAGCGTAAGCCCGTCACTGCTGCCTACCTGCTCCCCAATGTACGCGACGCCTTTTCCCGAGAAGATCATTGCGGATTCCGCTTGAGTGCGGGCATCTGTCATCTCATAGGCGTAATCCCCTGACTCAATGATGTAAGCATCATACCCCGTCAGATCGTCGGCGGTGGGATAACCGCTGAGGCTGGTGTACCAAACGGTGACATCATACAGACCGAACATGGCACTTTCCAGCTCCGGCGCGCCGGAGCGAGCGCCATCTGCGCCATCGTCAATCGCCAGGATGAAGATTTTTCCCAGAGTGGATGTATCCCCTCCGGTGTCAATGCTCCCCACGTCTTCCACTGGAGGCGTGTAATCCCCAACCGGGCAGAGCATCACCGCCACATGGCTGACACAGCCGGAGAAGTCCATGTAGGACAGCACATCCAGAGCCAGGGACAGGTTGTAATCGTCTTCGGCCAAAATAACCAATGTGGTTTGGGCTGCATCCTTCTCGACGACGAAGACCGCCATCCCCGAAGTAGTGTACTTCCCTAACCCCTCGACGATGATCGTATCCGGCTTTGGCTCTTCTTTCTCACCATCGCCGGTTGCCTCGGAGTCAGTTTTCTCCGTATCAGAGACAATGATGGAGACGCCGGCCTGATCGAGGTAATCCTGCACCGGGTCCAGCTTATCGAAGAGGCCGACAAAGATCGCATCGCTGCCAGATTGCGGCTCATCGTGAATCTCGAGGGTCATCCCTGCGCTGTCGAAGGTGTATTGCAGCGGGCTGACGAGATCCAAAACGTCCGGGTTGAGCACGGTCTCGAGGGTCTGCACCAAATCCACTGGGCGCTTGAAGAGATAGGGGTAATCTGCGAGATCCCAATCACGCCCATCTTTCGATAGCCAATCGGCAATGTTACTTAGGAAGTGGTCGTTATCTGCCAGCCGGTTGGCGGGGGGAATAAGGAAAGTGACATCCCCCAAGGCCAGCACCCGCCCTTCGGCGGTCTGAATAGCGGGGGTGAGGCCGGTCTCGCCGGTGCGGAAATTGGAGAGGGTGTTACTGTCGGCGAGGATGAGCGGCGTTCCGTCGCCTTTGATCGAATGCGCCGCCTCGAAGATGAGCAGTTTGAGGCCATCGGTCAGCGGATTCTCGGCCTCGAACTTCGTGAACTTGACATTGCGGTAGTTGCCAGCATTGTCAATCTGGTTGTAGAGATAATCCTCGTAATACGACAGTCCATACTGGTTGGCCAGGCTGTTGGCAGCCGGTACAGCGCTGGGCGGGAAGAGAATGGAACTGAGATCAATGTAGCCCCAATCATCCGGCACAGGCGGCGCCGAGCGGGTGGGATCTGCCGCCAGCAGCAGCAACCCGCCATCCTCGACGAAATCCAGCACAGCCTGCTGCTCCTCGCTGTAGAAGGAGTACACAGGGGCCAGAACGACGAAGGCAGTCGCGTCGCTCAGGATTTCATCGAGATAATAGTCGTAGCCATCATAAAGCACAACTTCGACGCCACGCGCGGCCAGGCGATCCATCAGAGGGGTCAGATCGTCCACCAACAGGTTATTACCATGGGCCAGGTCAATTACTACACGCCCATCACCGGGTCGAGGCGCATCGGTAAAAGCGCGGTAATCGGCGGTTGGCATCGAAACCTGGAGAGACTCGATTGATGGAATTTCAGTCGGCGTATAGAAACCACGGTGATACCACAGCCATCGCCCGCCAAAAATGGCGGCAATCAGCCCAAAAAAGAAAACGAGTTTGAAGAGAGTCTTCATGGTGTGCTCTCCAGGCGAACATCGTAGAGCAGATAAATGCCGGGCGGCAGGGTACGCGCCCCGGTTTTCGCGTCAGCCACGCCATACCACAGATTGCCATAATAGAACGGATTGACGCCATCGAAATACTTGTCAATGACCTGCTGTTCCAGGTCAATCACGTCATAGTTGGCAATTTTGGCCATCTCGGCGGCTTTCTCGATAGCATCCGTCTGGCTGCCGATCGCGTCAATCAGGCCGAACTCCAACGCTTCACGTCCCGGATAGGCCAGGCCTTGCAGCAAGTCCGCCTGCGATATCTTGAGGTTTAAGCCGCGTGAGGCGGCCACCGTCTCGTAAAATTCCTGCTTGATGCCCTCGATCTCGCGCAAGAACTCGGCAGTATTGGAGGCGGTAAGCTTGAAGGGACCGCTGGCAAGGATGGTATCGTTCACGCCCAGGGTAGACGGGAAATACCCCCAAACGCCGACGTTGCCCACAACGGAAGATGGCTTGGCATACAGAGGATCGGTTGCCATCGCAGTGTAATAACCACAGCTGGCCGCCATGCTGTCAATCGAGCCGACAACCGGCATCACCTGACGCAAGTCAACAAACTCCATATACATGGCTTGCGTGGCAACCACTTCGCCGCCGGGGGTATCAATTTGCACTACGACAGCCTTGATACGGGGGCCGTGCCGCGCCTCAAAGATCTGCTTCGCCACGTAATCGGCGCTGAAGGCATAAATCTCGGTATTAACGCGGATGATGCCCACCGCCGGGCGCGGCACCAGCCAAAAGGCCAGGATCACGCCGATGATGATGGGCGCAAACAGCCACAAAAGGCAGCCCGCGCCGCGCCCGGAGCGCGGCCGCGGCGGCTTGGGTGGCGGGGGTGAGGGTAAAGGTGATTCAGGTATGGTCATTGAGGTCTCCTTTTAGTTTATTTTCACGCTTCACTGTTCGATGAATAAAACTGGCTTTCCCCTGGTAAATCGGTAGCCCCGCCCGCAAGGGGCCCAGGCTACAAGTCGCTGACCGTTTTGCGGATCACCACAGGTAACCAAAGACCTGGGCAAAGGTATGATTGAGTCTACATCCAACCACCAAAAAGCGCAAACGGAATCATAACCTAAAATGTCGAAAAATTTATTGCGCCGCGATCGGAATCTGCTTGACCCATCTTGGGAAGTCTTATGAATTGGCATATTATCGTCAAAAAAGGCCAGCAGCGAACAATCACAATAATCCCTGTTGATGATGATTGTCCGGCATTAATATCCCCTTACCAATAAACTCAGCGCCCCCGGCGGGATTCGAACCCACAACCGCTTGATCCGAAGTCAGACAACACCCGATTGCAGGGATCGCTAGAGTGCATTATAGTCATATTTTACCCCAAAAACAGCCCCAAAGCGCCATTTTAGGGGTTGTTTTGTTGCCTGTGTTGCATGTCTCTATTCTATTTGCACCAAAACTGCACCAGGTGCAAAGTTTGTTTTAAGGTTTCTTCGTCGCAGCCGCCAGCCTATACCGTTTCTCCAGATAATCTGTCAAGGCCTCCAACTCACTCCGCCTATTCCTGTTTGTAATGTTATATCCATTTGCACAGAACCATCCAGACTAACCAACCACGTTTTCCAATTGCCAGGATCGTAACTCTTATCCAGGTTGCTGCTGATTAGAAAATATTGCCCATCAGGCGACCACCATACTTGTGAAATCATCTGCCGCAATGATGTAACTTTCTTCTGATCAGATCCATCACTGACCATCACATAAAGCTCTCGATAGCCATCTGCATCTGAAACATAGGCGATCTTGCTCCTGTCAGTAGAAAATCCTACAGGCTCGATATTCGCCGAAGTGTTTGTCAATCTGATCTGATCCGTTCCATCGGCATTCATTTGATAAAGTTGTAGAGAACCATCCCGGTTGGATACAAAAGAGATCGTTTTCCCATCTGGGAACCAGAAATTGGCCATATTCCGGCCAGGAGAACGAGTCAGGCCCGTCAAAGCAGAACCGTCTATTTTTATGGTGACTATTTGATCGTCAACGCGGGCTGAGAGGGGCGCTGAGGTAAATAGTATATAGCGGCTATCGGGGGAAAAGCCGATTGTCCGAATAATGGTGGGATCGTTGGTCAGATTCTTCAATTGCGTCCCATCGCGTCGGACAATATAGAGATCCCCGCCATTGTCAGTGTTTTGTGTAAATGCAATCCATTGGCTATCAGGAGACCAGGTGAGATGCAATGCACTCTCTATCTGACTGGCAAGTTGAATCTGCTTCGACCCATCGGCTTGTACAACATAGATATCTACCAGGCCACTGGGTTTGTCCATAAATGCAATCAGTTGACTGTTTGGCGACCAGCACAGCCACCACTTCCCGAGTGGACTATTCGTCACGCGGGTTTGTCCAGAACCATCCGACTCCATAACATAGATTTCAGAGTGACCATCCCGATCAGAAGTGAAAGCTATCTTGTTTCCATCGGGAGACCAGATAGGCGAACTATCGTTACTTACGCCGCTGGTGAGCGGTGTCACACCTGAGCCATCAGCAAACATCGTGTAGATTATCTGTTGGCCGCTGGTATCGTTGCTGTAAACGAATTGAGCTGGGTGAGGCGCTGTGGCCGGGCGGCTTCCACAGGCAGAAAGCAATATTATTACCAGGCCAATCAACCCCCATAGGTACTTGGATTGTCTGAATTGGAACGCAGCCATATCATCAACTCCTGTATCATTCATTGCCCAGAAAAATAACAACTGGAGTGAGTGTTGGCAATGTTAGCCACGCATGTCCGCCAGGGTGTGACATAAGCGATCTCTGATTTGCTCCACCCTGCTCATCAACATAGATAAACAGGGTGGAGTATGTACAAACCATTTTGCAATTGTTCAGTGAATGCAGTTACCCAGATTCAAGTTTCATTTTCGCCGCATTCTGAAGACCAGGATCGAGCTAATACAGCCTGCCAGAGCCAGTCCAATAAATCCAATAAATGCCGGCATTGATGTGATCGGCGCTCGCACATTCAGGTTGTTCAGCTCAACTACCGTTGGCCCGACATTTCTGCCTGGAGCCCAATCTGAGAAGGCAGATATGTTGAGACGCGTGACTGTAGTGTCGTCGTTGGAATTATCATCATCCGAGCCGCACTCCCAGCCCGTGTCGCCTGCACCGGTATAGCGGCAGGCTCGTACATTCACCGCTCCTGCCCCAAAATCGTGCGGCAGGGTCAAGTCAACCGTATCGCCTCCAGTATCGGTGATATTGAAATAGGAGCCAATGCCGATTCTTGTAGTTGCATGAGTGTGGTCGCCGCTGATCCAATCTACCGTGATGGGATGCGAACTACCACCATAAGTGGTTACATCCATCTCAACACCAGTCAGGCCAAAAACCTGCGCGCCGGTTTCGGTCACTGTCTGGCTCTTGCGAATGACGCCGTTATTGGTGAGCGTACCCATGACTACCACATTATCGTCGGGCACTGTTTCGATCATAGTAGTGCCGGTCGAAACAGTGAGATCGTCGAACAGGGTCACAACATTGGCTACCAGATTCTGCGCCACACCGCCGTCAAGGGTGACACCAAAGCCATTGGTTGTCAATGTCCCTGTGTTGGTGAAATTGCCACTCACTGTAATTGCGCTGGTCAGCTCCAACTCACCATCCGCTTCGATTTCGATATCCCCGTAGTCGCTGGCGCTGATGAGTTTGCCCTTCGTGATGGCTAGTTTCTTGGTAACCTTGAGCTTGCCAGAAATCGTAACTGTATCGGTTTTGTTAGTCTTGTTGATATCAAGGCGGTAGAAGGTGAGAGGGTTGCCGGTTAGCGTCTGGGCTGTGCTGCCAGTAAGGGTCACAGTCTTACCATTCGGATCGAGAGCGCCGCCAGCCTGCACTTCCAGATCTTCGGAGATGGAAAGATTGTTATCCAAAACAACGGTCAATCCATTTGGAATAATGAACTTAGCTCCTGGTGGGCAGGATGCGAAAGCCACACTCCAGAATACAGTTCCAGACCCAACTGCGGTGCAGGTTGAGCCGCTGGTTGGCAGCAGGGCGCGGGTATAAATTCCGGGGGTCGTTGAATAGTAACTCGACGGGTTTGCCTCCCACACGGCAGCGAACAGATCACCAGCCAGCGCGGTTACATCAGGCACAATCTGATCGCCCTTTCGGTATTGGTTGATCTCGAAATCGCCGACATCCACTGCCACACCGGTTGAGGTAAAGCGCCTGCCGAAAATTCCGTGAGAATCGTAGTCGCCGGTGTCCGATTGCCATGCGATCACGAATCCACCGCCAGACAAAGCGGCAATGCCGGGTTCGAACTTGTAAGCCGCTGAAACAGTGTTAGCCTGAACGGTGCTCCCTTGTATCACGCCAGAATTTGTGTATCGCTGGAAGAATATATCTGATACAGTCCAGTTAGTCAGATCGTTGGCGTAGCTGTCCCAGACAACCACAAAACCACCGCCAGCCAAACTTGCAACACCGGGGTGAGATCCGCTAGCGCCCCAGGATCCCCCATCACTGCTCACAGAAATGACCGTACCTGGCGCACTGCCCACAATAGCTGAGATATTGCCAGTGCTCGAATCCGCCCATGCCACTGCGTAGTCGCCGTTATTGAGCGCGGCGATTGCAGGATTGATATCACTCGTACCCGAGTGGATCGTCAGCTCAGAGCCATTTTTCGAACCGTCAGCCGAGTTGAATTTTTGAGCATAGATAGCGCCGCCTGAGGCCCAGGTGATCACAAACGAGCCATCTGTTAAAGTGGCAATCGCCGGTGACGTTTGATCGCCGGTTGTAGTCGTATTGGCAATCAGTTCGCTCCCAATCGTGCCGTTTGCTTCAATGATCCGGTAACCGACATCGTAACTGGATGTGCCTGTTCGATAAGCAGCCACATAACGCCCGGCGTTCAAGGCAGCCACAGCCGCTTCGTATGAATCCACACCATCGCCGACCGGTGTTACGCCAAACGCAGCGCCCGAAGCCGTCCCCGTCGAATTGTATAGACGGTCATAGATGCCGCCATAATCGTAAGATGCCCCTGTGCTGGCCATGGCATCCCCTCCGTGCCCGAATTCTGTCCAGACAGTCACATAATTGCCTGTGCTCAACGTGGCCGCTGCCGGCCGGGCATAGCCAACATAGACCGGTGTGACCGTGCTGACCGCATCATCGTTGCTGAAATTCAAGTCCTGGGTCGAGTCTGCTACGATGTTAAACGTCAGCACTTTGCTGAAGCCCTGGCCGGCAATGGGATTTCCACTTGCGTCAGTTTGATATAGATCATAATACTTTACCGTCACTGTCGCGGTTCCCCCAGCCGCCGGCATTGTGCCCGAACCGAGACTCAGCGTTGCGGAGTTGCTCGTGGACGAATCGAAAGACAAGGTGAACAAATTCGAGACCGACTGGCTCACGATCTCCCAGTAACCACCATAGTAACAGCCGGTGTCGGTCGGCGAAAGTGTGGCGACATCGGTTCCCGCGGGGCTGTTGGTCATAATGACTGCGTTATCGGATGAAATATCGGTTGGAGCGTTATCAGGAGAGATTGAAGTTCCCGAGCCAACCGTACCGGGAGGGCCCTGCAGGGTATAGTAAACCCCGATCGAATTCGAAGTTGTTGTATCACCCGGCGTTGTATCCACAAAACGCCAAAGCTTGCCTGAAACAGCCTCATATGTGCCAAGGGTGTAAGTTGTCCATGATCCCCCGCCGTTGGTGCTGTACTCGAAATGCCCGCGTGTGAGAATCCAACCAAATGGAATGACATTGTCGTAATTAATCGTCACGATCGGATATTGCCCTGGATAGGCGGGATCGGGTGTAAAGTCGGTGCCATAACTCCAGGTATAACTGGTTCCCCCAGGCCTGACGCAAAAACTTTCGTGCGCAGAGACCACCTTGCTGACAGCAGCTTCTGCTACACCGGTTGGCTGAAAAGCTACTATTCCAGTCAATAAACTGGACAGTAATATCAGCACCAGACTCGACCGGATGATCTTATAGATCCTGCTTGATGTTGATTGAGTGTACGATGCCATCTTATCCTCCTTAGTTTTTGAATCATTTGGTTAGCTGAGCTATCTTCACTCTATTCATACCGCCCAAATTTCATGACAAATGCTATTTTCAATTTTAGCACTTCTACTTGCACTGATCCGAGCAATAGACTTTCCAATTATGCAAGAAAGAGCGTGGTGATAAAGTTGGCTTCGATGATGCTGGGTGTTTCAGCGCAGCGTCATCGGTAAAAAGGTTCGTGTAGCGGCCATCACCTGGCTGGTTTGAGAATTATTGTCCAGGTAGATATCGTCTTCGCCGCAGCTCACGCTCAGATCTACGGGGTACAGCGTACCCAGCACTGCGCCGCCTGGCAGGCTCAACTGCAAGGAGACGGTCTGGACCGCCCCTCCTGGCATATCCGACAGGTTCCAGGTCAAGATTTGTCCATTGACGGACATAGGGGCGGGTGTAGCGCTCAGATAAGTTAATGCTGCATCCAGGTTCACAGTAAGTTCTATCTGGGATGCCATGCCGCCGCCCTGGTTGCCGATTTGGATTGAGAGCGAGGCAGACTCGCCCGGCCGACCGCCAACCAGCGAGGGAGCTTGGATATAGACGTCAATAGCGCTTCCAGCGTAGGGGGCGATCCCATAGCCGATCAGGCTGCTGTCCAGGCTGTCGCGGTCTGCGCGCAGGATGACTGGCGGGGTCAATACCCCGCCGGCGCCGTCCACCAGGGCGTAGTAAATAAAGGGCCGCCGCTGGATGCCGCCAGCGCCGACGGAACCGCGATCGTTCCAGGTGAGTATGCCGCGCCCGGCGCCATCGGTGGTAACCGAAACAGATTCATTCACGTCGGTAGTATACGGATTGTTCAGCGTGTAGACCTGTCCATAAAGGTTGTAATTGTTATCCAGCAAGGCGTACCCCACCCCATCCGTAAGGGGCCAGGCGACCAGGATTTTGCCGCCAGTGAGCTGCACCGCATCAGGATAACCACCCACCAGGGTCTCACCCGGGGTGAGGTTCGTCGCGGCTTCGACGATCCCGCCTGCGTTATCCAACACGGCGTAATAGGTGTCATAATTTGTGAAGTTTTGTGCATACCAGGAAAGCAGGGCGCGCCCACCCTCCAGGCTGGTCAGGTTAGGAGAGTGGTTCCCATCCAGGGAGGAGGAAGTATCCGCGGTGATGAGGGTTGGCGAGGTGATTTCGGCTCCGCTGGTAGACTGCACAGCAATGTAGACATCGTTGATATACTGACTGCCCGTTGGCATTGTTTCCTGCTCCCAGGCCAGGGCAACACGATCTCCACCGATCGCAGCCAGGCTGAGACTCCTGTAGTACAGACGCCATCCACCGTTCCAGGGGGCGGGTGTGGTGTTTCCCGTCAGGTTGGCCGGGCCATACGCCAGTGAGCCGTCCGCGTTAAGTACCGCAAAGTACAGGTTGGCAAGCACGGTGAGGGGAGAAACATAATAATTAAAATACTGGCGCATCCATGACAGAACGATCTTGCCATCTGGAGTGGCTGTCACCGTCGGGTAGGACTCCCAAGTGTAATCAGGCTCGCCGCTCAGGTCGGTCAAGCAGCTAGGTGGGCGCAGGCTGGCGCCTGTCTTGTCCAACAAGGTATAGCAAATCTCGCCCTGCCCCCAGGTGTAGACCAGATCTCCGCTTGGTGTGGCAGCTACGGCTGACTCGTAGCCGTCTGTGCCGTCCGGGGCAGCTTTGATCAGGTTGCGCTGACCTGGCTCAACCAGCTCCAGGTACATCGCATTGTCGCCCATATCGGTGAACACCTGGGCGAATGAGGCCGGCACGATGGCGTGGAGTTGGGCGGTTCCCTGGGCAGAAATGTTCAGGGAAGAGGTAGCGACCAGGTTGACGGTTGTATTTGCGCCCGGCGCTATACCGCTGGGCGCGCTGACCCTGGCAATGATGGTGCGGCTGGCGCCCGGCGCCAGGGGGCCTGTGTCGGGGAGGCTATCACTGTCGCTATCGGCTAACGGCGTGGTCCCATCTGCATCGAAGAGAGCTGTCGGCCAGGCGGATGTAGCGCTCAAGTCGAAAGTGTCATTCCCCTGATCTCCGGCGTTGAGCACTTTGACAGAGAAAGCTGCCGACTGGCCCGCCTGGGTAAAAGCTGCCTGGTACACAGGCAGCGGGCGCGGGCGAGCGGCAGGCTCTGGATAACTAAGAAGGAAAGCAGATTCCGATGGGATGACGCCCAATTGCAACCCATCCCACCCGCTCTCATCCTCGATCCCCGCCGTAAAGTAATTGATCGTGGGTATTTTAAAGTATTGCAGCAGGATATCGCCGTTTTCCTTTAGCACAACCTCGAACCAAACACGGTCACTGGACGATTGTATATCGATCAGGTTGACCCACTCGACGACAAAGTAGCGGTTGGGAGCGACCCCGCCCACCTCGTAACTCACGCCGCTGCCGCTGCCAAACCTGAGCGGCATCCACATTGGAGCGATAAGATTGTTCGGGGTGGTGTACTTTGGCAGGTTAGTGTAATATCGGTAGAAGGGATTGGCTACGCTGTCTTCAAAGCTGATGAAGCCATTGGTATTGATGTAAGCCTGGGTATAGGCGCGCCCAAAGAAGCGGAAAGAGAAACCCAGATCGAAAGGCCCGGCGAAAGCGTCCGGTTGAGATAAGCCAGTGGATTGATTGGCGTTAATCCAATCTTGCGCCACCTCAGCTACAGTATAACCAAAAATGTTGCCGGGGATGGCAGCCGGCTGGCTGCCGTGAACGGTAGGAAGATGCGAGGCGGACAGCAGCAAGGATGCGATACAGATGGCAACCCAAACGCGGATGCCCGTAATCTTTATCTGTCTGAAATTGGATCTGATATTCATATTCCCTGCCTTCGATGACGGTTATTTACTTCGCGACCAGCATCGGCCGCAAATATTTGGCGCGGATTTCAGCCAATTTTTGTAACAGCTCGGGGATGACCAGAGGCTTATACAGACAGGCATAGGCGTCATTTTCCAGAGCGCGCTGGATAGGAACCGCCATCTCTTGCCCGTAACCAGTAACCAACAGGACTGGCAGATCAGGATAAAGTGACCGAAGCTCTTTCAAAACATCGTGGCCATTAATATGATTGAGTTTCATATCCAATAAGATGATCTGCGCATTGTCAGCGATTTGTTCGGGCGGGGTATGGGGATCACTAACTTTCATAACCTTGTAGCCGCGCCGCTCGAGGATATCGCCAAGGGTCTCGCAGAAAGCAGGGTCATCATCCACGATTGTGATGGTGTGCGTCTTGATCAGCGATGCGAAAAAATTGAGCAATTGGTTGATATCCAGGGGTTTCTCCAGCGCGCCAATCACGCCCTGCTCCAGGCCGCGGCGGATCAACTCCTCTGAGGCGTAGGCCGTCATCAACACCGATGGCAAGCCAGGTTGAACCTGGCATAACTGGCGGTGAAGCTCGACGCCATCCATTCCAGGCATGCGAACGTCGGTCAGCACGCAATCGAACTGTTCTGCGCGTGCTTTTTCGAGCGCATCCAGGCCTGACCAGGCTTCCACCGGATCATACCCAACCAGGGTCAAAATATCGGCCAGGGTGCGCGTTATGCGCTTATCATCATCTACAATCAAAATACGAATTTTTGGGTTCATTTCCCCTCCTGGTTAACCGGTAAGTATATCGAAAATGTACTACCTTTTCCCAACTCGCTCAGCACCTCGATGCGGCCGCCGTTGGCCTCGGTCATTTTCCGGCTGACAGCCAGCCCCAGCCCGATGCCTTTGGTTTTGGTCGTAAAAAGCGGCTCGAAGAGCTTGCTCATGTTTTCGGTGGAGATGCCGATGCCGGTATCCTGCACCGCAAGTTTTATCATATCGCCTTCCAAACTGGCAGAGAGCGTGAGTTTCCCGCCGTCTGGCATGGACTGGCAGGCGTTTACAGTCAGGTTGCCAAGCACCTGCTCCATCTGGCGCGGGTCAACATAAGCTGGCGGCAGATCTGCGGGCAATTCGATTGACGCCTGCACTGCGGAGGGCGGCGGAAAACGTTTCAGGGTCGAATCCACCAAACCGGAGACAGATATTGGCATCCGGTCAACCGGCCGGCTGCGGGTGTAATCCAGCAGGTCTGTGATGATCTTCTCACCGGTGCGCGTTTCGCTTTCGATGATATCGAGATACTCCTTGATATTGGCATCGGCTTCGGGCTGCACCATCTTCAAGAATATGGCAGCATTCGAGATGACGCCCAAGGGGTTACGCAGCTCGTGGGCGATGCTCCCCGCCAGTTGGCCCAGCACCGCCAGCCGTTCCTGGCGGACGAGTTTTTCCTGGGCATCACGCAGCTCACGCGTGCGTTCCTGCACATCAGTCTCCAGGCGGGCGGAATAATCCTGCATCGCTTTCTCGGCTTGTTTCCGTTCCGTGATATCTAGAATAAACACCACTGCACCATGTTCTTCACGATAAAGCATCGGAGCCGCAGAAACTTCCACGGGCACGGCACCCCCATCCAATCTTAGAATGACCTCCTCGAGCAAGGGAACTTCCTGTCTTTGGTCATTCAGTTGATGAATACGCTCCATCACCCCCGACCGGTAAGATGGGTGAAACCGTTCCAGCACAGGCTGCCCAAGCAATTGGCTGTCTGCATCTGCGCCAAAGAGGCGCAAGGCGGCGCGGTTGGCGTAGGCAAATTGCCCGCGTGTCTGAACGAATATGGCGATGGTAGCCTGCTCGACCAGGGTTCGGAAACGCTCTTCGCTCTCGCGTAATGCTTTCTCCGCCCGTTTGCGCTCGGTGACATCCAGAACGAAAGCGGCAATTTGCTGTTCCGGCCCCGGCAAAATGGCATCGGACAGGAAAACCGAGACGCGTGTCCCATCCGGCCGGAGATACTCTTTCTCATATGGGATACACTTGCCCCGTTCACGCAGTTCCGCAATTGCCTGCTCATCAGCCGGAAGCCATTCGGGCGGCGTGATGGCGCGCCAGTCAACTGATCCCTGCTCGAACTCCTGGCGCGTATAACCGATCGTTTGCAGGTAATAGTCGTTCACCTCAAATACGCCCCCAGATGGGCTGGCTATAACAACACCGATGATATTGGCGTCAACAAAACTTTGCAGACGTTCGTGAGCGCTGCGCAGCGCCTCGGCTGCCTCGTAACGCTCCCGGTAAAACCGAATGCGCTGCTGCCGCCAGGCGAGGACCAACCCCGCGCCGGAAACTGCAATCAGCGCACCGAAGAAGACGATCGTCTGCCCCAGGCGCTCCCGCAGCGGCGCGTAGATTTCAGCGGCGTCCATGCGCGCCACCAGGAACCAGGAGGTACCGGGTGCCGGGCTGAGGTCGCCGACCACCCGCTCGCCGCGGTAATCAATCCCTTCCACGATTCCCGTCTCTCCCAGGATAGCCTTTACTGCCAGAACTTCCGTATTCGTCAGCGGGACACGAAAATCGAGCGCCGCATCCGGCCGGAAGCGGAGCGGACTCAAGAAAAGGACATCCTCCCCATCCCGGCGGACGAGCAGCGTCTCGGCGGTGTCGCTGGGGATGGGCCATTCGTTGAGAAAAGGATAAAGATACGTGTCGGGATCAATCATAAAAACGAGAACGCCCAACGGCCGGCTGGGATCCTGCCCGGAGTAAATGGGAACCAGGAGCGCAAGGTGAATGGTTCCATCCACATGCCGGTGGAAATCCATAAAAACCACCTGCCCCAGGGCCAGGGTCGGAGAGATTTCCCCCGCCAGATGCTCATCTGCCAGCGTGACCGAAACCGGCGATCCGATGCGCTCGACGCCATTGACATCCAGCAAAAAGACACCATCGTAAAGATAAGCGCGGCGCAGCGCATCGAGCCAGGTCTGAAGCTGCCCGACCGCTTGGTCGTCAGCAGGGTTTTCGAGATAGCGCTCCACCAGCGCGGCGAAAGCGGGGTTCTGGCGCATCACCTCCGCGTTGCCCAACCGCTCGGCGCGCCAATCTTCCAGCTCGCCCACCTTCAGCGCGCCGATAGCGGAAAGCTGGCGTTCCACCTCGGTGCGATATTTGTGCTCATAATTCCGGTAGTACAGGTAGCCGATGGTGGCAATACTCAACGCCAGGATGGCAAACAACAGGAAGATGAAATACGGGATACGCGGGGAGATCGTTTCGACGCCCTGGGCAGGCGGCCTGTTTTGCAGCCTGCCCCGCGCCCAAATCGCTATCCCAAGCGCCAGGAATGCCAGGCTGGTGGGCAGCGCCGGCGGGATGGTATTCCCACTGTAGAGCAGGGGCAGCCCGACGAAGTATCCCACCATGAAGACATAACCGGCCAGGGCGACGAGAAAAGCAATCCCATTCGCCGCCAAAGCCAGGAGCGGCCGGCCAGCGACCGGCGAAAATGGCAGCAGGAACGACAAACTGACCAGCAGGAATAAGAACGCTGTCACCGCCGACATGTGGCCAAAGGGCGCGCCGTCCAAAGAACCTGAGATCGGAATGCCGAGGTGCTCGGCATTCAGGTAGATTCCCTGGGAAGAGAGGATCAACAAAACCAATGAGACGGCTGCGCCCGATGCGCCGACCGCTATGCCCAGCCGCCGCACGGCGCGGCTTTCCGGGCGGAGGGTGTAAAAAAAGAGCGCGCTGCCAAGCAATCCGAAGAGCATGGCCGTGCTCGGCGCCATCGGGATCAGGCGCGTCCCAAAGCTGGATAGAACCGGCAGATCCAGAATCCAACCCAGCAGGGCGGCGAATCCAAAAACCGCTGCAAGCAGACTGCAAATTGGGGCCAGCGCATTCAGAATACGAATTTCCTTTGGCTTCATGGCTGAATTCCCTGCGTCGAGGGCAGGTAAACGGTGAACGTCGAACCTTGCCCTGGCTCGCTCTCGACCTCGATGCGGCCATCATTGGCCTCGATCAATTTTCGGCTGACAGCCAGGCCTAGCCCAATACCTTTGGTTTTTGTAGTGAACAGCGGCTCGAAGAGTTTATTCATATTTTCAGGGTGGATACCTACACCCGTATCGCTAACGCCAATCGTGACAAACTTATGGTCGCCGCTTGGTACCACCTGGCTGACTATCTTTAATTTGCCTCCTTCTGGCATAGCCTGACAGGCATTGACCACCAAATTGCCGAGCACCTGCTCGATCTGGTGTGGGTCGGCGAAAACCGGCGGCAAATCCTGCGAAAATTCAAGCGCCACACTCACCGATGGGGGCGCAGTATACCGCTCCAGGACGCGCTGTACCAGGCTGGGGATATCAATTGCCTCCCGGTCCACAGATTTAATGCAAGCAAAATCCAAAAGGTCGTTGATGATCTTCTCGGCGGTGTGCGTTTCTTTCTCGATCATGCTGAGATAGTCTTTGATAGTCTCGTCAGCATTCGGCTGGACGAGTTTCAGGAAATAGACCGCATTGTTGATCACCGCCAATGGGTTGCGCAGCTCGTGGCCTACTCCTCCCGCCAACTGCCCCAACACGGCCAGCTTCTCCTGGCGCACGAGCTTCTCCTGGGTCTCGCGCAGCTCGCGTGTGCGGGCTTCGACCCGCTGTTCCAGTTCAGCGTTCAGTTGGCGGATTTCTTCCTCAGCCCGCTTACGCTCGGTAATATCGTTTGACATCACCAGACGCGCAGGCCTGCCCGAATACTCGATACTGTGCGAATGGATCTCTACAGAAAACGTTATTCCATCTTTGGCGCGATGGACCCACGGACTCGAGGCTTGGACTTTCTGCGTCGCTTCGGCAACATTTTGCATCAAGCGGGGCATTTCTTCGCTGGGACGAATATCCTTGAGGGTCATTGCCAGGAATTCATCTTTGCTGTAACCATATTTCATGACGGCAGCTTCGTTCACCGCCAAAAAGCGCAGGCTCTCCAAGTCGTAAACCCACATCGGGATTGGATTGCTCTCGAACAGGAGCCTGTATTTCTCTTCGCTTTCCTTCAAGGCTTCCTCGGCCTGCTTGCGCTCGGTGATATCGAAAATCGAGCCAACCAACCCGCCGATCCTGCCATCGGCGTTACTAAAGGTGGCCTTACTAAAAACAACGTACCTGCGCCTGCCATCCGAGGCCATCACTGTAGACTCGTAGGTTTGCACACCTGGATGGTCGAACAATTCTTTGTCTTTTGCGAAATAGCGTTCGGCCAGATCGCGGGAGGTGATATCGAAAACCGATTTTCCCAATAGCTCCTTTTGTGGAATACCGGTATAGTCCTCGAAAGCCTTGTTGCAGCCCAGGTAGCGTCCATCGGCATCCTTGTAGAAAATGGGGGTATGCACGGCGTCTACCACGCGCTGCAAGAATTCCTGGCTGTTGCGCAAGGCAATTTCTGCCAACTTACCCTCGGTAATATCCTCCACAAGCCCTTCGTAATATGCCACGTCGCCTTTCATATTTCGAATGACTCTGGCGCTCTCCCGCACGAAAATGCTCTTCCCATCTTTTCTCGTCCATACTGATTCCAGACCCTTTACTTCGCCGTTGCTTTCGATTCGCTGACGAAACAGACTGCGCTCATACCCTGGTTCATAACCTTCCGCCTCCAGATCGCGCTGGCTCAATTCGGCAAAGGAAGAATATCCCAGCATAGTGACGAGAGCCGGGTTGGCGAGTAGAATCTTGCCATCCGGTGTGGTGCGGTACATGCCGATGGTAGCATTCTCGAAAAGGCTGCGGAAGCGCTCTTCGCTTTCCCTAAGATCGCGAAAAATGAGCATACTGCTCAAGCCATCGGCCACCCGGCGGCCAATTTCATTGAAGAGCGCCCGCTCATCGTCCGTCCAAATGCGAGGATGCGAACACTGATGCATACCAAACACCCAGGGCTTGCCAATTTTCGGATGGATCGCCATGAACATTTGAGATTGAACAGCGAATTGTCGAGCAGTCAGAGTGTTTACAGGTCTCTCGGTACCGAACGCATAAGTCAGGGGGGCGTCGGATGCCAACGCCTCGCGTAGATCATTCGCCACGCTAACGTCCATTGGCACTTCCAGATCCATGGCATTGGCGCCCGGATATTCGGGACGGCAGACTTCTATCGGGACCCGAAAGGTTGGCGCATCGGGATCACACGGATAGAAGAGCCAGGCGCGGTCGCAGCCGAAGGTGATGAAGACCCTTTCCATAACATTTTTCAACAAGGATTCGATATCTGACTCCTGCCGGATAACTTTGTCTATTTGTTCCAGGCTTTCCAGGAATTTGATGTATAACTTGTTCGACTCTTCGGCCTGCTTACGCCCGGTAATATCCTGAATAACCCCTACAACACTCAGCGGATTTCCACGCTCATCTCGCTGTAATTCGGCGACGGATGCGATGATCCTCGGTTCAGAAGAATTTCTGGGGCGGATTTCAAATTCCAGATTGTACTCCTTGCCCGATTCGACAAGATCAACCAATGCCTGATGAACCCGTTCCCTCTCCGGAATACAACTTTCAACTTCATCGGTGGAAAAATCGGCTTGTTTGGGATCGAATCCATATATACGCTTCGCTTCATCTGATCCCCAGAAGCGGTTTGTTTGCAGGTTATATTCCCAGCTTCCGACATGACCTATGATCTCTGCTCTGCGATAACGCTCCTCACTAATTCGCAAGCGGTCTTCGCTCGCGCGTTCTGTCGTCCGCGAGCTTTCGAGCGAATCGAGCATGGAATTCACACTGGTCGCCAATACAAATATCTCATCGTTCCCATGTGCCTCCACCCGGGAAGATGCGGTTCCCTGGCTGCCAATCTTCTTGACGCTTGATGTGAGGCTGGTCAGCCGCGTGATGACCAGCCTTTCGAACAACACCATTATTACCAGGGCTAAGACGAGACCAATGGCAGCCAGCGCCAAACCCAAATAACGCATACTTACCTTGGCCTGGGAAAATGCATCGCGTGGGGCATCAACTCGCAAGATCAGAGCGGGATTCCCGTAGACATCGTTGATAAGGGTATAACCCGAAACAATTGTTTCGCTCTGCGGAGCGACAAAAATGGGATTCAAGCCAACCAGCGAGTTTCGCGCAACAGCAACATCGTCAGGCATACTGTCTTCGTTATACGGATAGACACTTATTGATAGGAGAGTCTTTTGTGACAACTTGACAATTTCCGTCTGGTCCAAGAATAGCCCCATGATAAGAGTCCCGTTGATTGGCCCTTCATCCAGGCTGGTAAGGATGGGTTGTGAAGCAATCATCATTGGCCCTTCGGGGAGAACGATGAATCCGGCCAGTCTGTCGCCAGGGTTCTTATGGCTGAGCAGAAGACTGCCGGCTTGAAGCTGGCTGGTCAGGCTCTCCGGGATAGGAATCTCTACCTCGCTGTCAAGTTCGACCATCTTGCCGAAGACGATTTGACCCGAATTATTGATGAACAGCATCAACTCGACCCCAAGGTTGTCGAATGTCGTATTGGGCAGGTTTGAATCAATATAACCCGGATCGCCATTACTAATGAATTCGTAGGTATCGTCCCACCCTGCCCAATCATTCAGAGTTGCATCCATCCCGGCGATTTGGTCATCCAGAGCCGCCAGAAGACGGGTGATATCTCGGGTTGTACTTTTTCCTTCAGCAATAACTGCGTCTCGTTTTAAAAACCACTGGAATGTAAAATAAAGGGTCCCCACTAGGGCCAGAAAAGTCAGGCAGATGACAAACAATATCTTCAGCCGGATGCTCATACATGCCTCCTCATGGGACAAAAAACGCCCCCCAAGTCTGCTTTTGGCTTCTGCGGGTCAGGTCCATTCCATCTCCTTCGAGGCCGGCAACCAGACTGTAAAGACACTACCCTTGCCCAATTCACTTTGCACCTCAATCCGCCCGCCATTGGCTTCAACAAATTTCTTGCTGAGGGCAAGCCCTAACCCGATACCTTTAGCCTTGGTGGTGAAGAGCGGCTCGAAAAGTTTACCCATATTTTCTCGAGAGATACCTGAACCGGTATCTGCTACAGCGATCGTCACCATTTCACCAATCATGACTGCCGAAAATGTCAATTTTCCGCCATCGGGCATAGCCTGGTAAGCATTGACTACCAAATTACCGAGCGCTTGCCCAACCTGGTGCGGGTCGGCGAAGACCAGCGGCAGATCGGGCGGAATATCCACAACCACATCCACAAATAGGGGTGCGGGGTGATGCTCCAGCACGCGCTGAACCATCTCGGAGACAGCCATCGGCTCCCGGTCCACAACCTGGCTGCGGGCGAAATCGAGTAGATCATTGATGATTTTCTCGGCGGTATGCGCCTCCTGCTCGATGATGCTGTGATATTGCCCAATCTTATCTTCTGTATCCGGCTGAATAAGTCTCAGGTAATAGATCGCATTCAGGATGACTGTCAACGGGTTACGCAATTCGTGGCCTACCCCGCCCGCCAGTTGGCCCAGCACAGCCAACCGTTCCTGGCGCACGAGCTTCTCTTGAGCTTCACGCAGGTCGCGCGTACGGGCTTCGACACGCTGTTCCAATTCAGAATTGAGGTTGCGGATCTCCTCTTCAGCGTGTTTGCGCTCAGTGATGTCAAGGATCGATGATAGATAATGTTTTTCCCCGCCTATGTCTATCAACCGCGCCGAGTCCAGCACTATGGCGATTTCCCCGGACTTTCTACGGATGCCAAATTCGAAATTCTCCAATGAACCTCGTTCCCGAAGTATCTGCCCGATTCTTGCGCGATCTTCTGGATCGGCATATAGATTCAATTCATCCGTCGTATGACCGATGCTCTCATCGCGTGTATAGCCGGTCGTTTTTACGAAAACTTCATTAACGTCAACAAGGCGTCCATCTGAGGGGCGATAAATAGCACCAGCTATTGGGCTAAAGTGAAAGGCTGCGGAAAAACGTTCTTCGCTGGCGCGCAGCTTATCCTCTGTCTGTTTGCGCTCTACGATTTCCCGCTGCGCTTGCTCGTACAAACGGGCATTCTGGATGGCAGCGGCGGCCTGGTTGGCAAAAGCCAGGGCCAATTTGGCATCTGTCTCGTTATAAGCGTTCACCTGGCGGCTGTCTATCGTGAGTCGCCCAATGAGTTCGCTTCTTACGATGAGTGGTACCCCTATCCAACCGCGGACATAATCCGTCCCTCCCCATTTCTGGAAGCGGGGATCTTTTTGAACATCTGAAATAATCTGGGGCCGGCCGGTTTTTCGCATCGCATCGAATAATTCATTCCCGTCCGGGAATAACAGGCCAATGACTTTTTCCGGGAAAGGCAGGCCTCGCCCAGCCACCGCCAGCAATTGCTCATTTTGCAGGAGGAAAACAGTGGCGCTGTCGTATGGGACAACCTGCGCCAGTTGACTCAACAGGCTGTCCAGGACTTGGTTGAGATCTAAACTGGAGGTGAGTGAGGCGGCAGCCTGGCGCAAAACCTCGGCCTCATGGGTACGGCGGCGTAAGGCCTCCTCAGCCTGCTTGCGCTCGGTGATGTCGGTGAGTATGCAATGGGTCTGCTTGAACTGCATATGTTCATCGTATCCAACGCGCCCGTCGAAAGCGATAATAACGTGGGAGCCATCTTTACGGCGCATTTCGAATTCCACGTTATGTGTCTCCCCTCTTTCTTTTAAGCGCGGGAATCTCTCTTTGAAAAGCTCTACCTGCCCAGGAATCAAAAAATCGCCAAACCACTGTCCAATCACTTCACCCCGAGAATAGCCCAACATATCCAGCCAGGTCTGGTTGACGTCAATGAAACATCCCTGCGCATCGAGGGATTGATAGCCAAGCGGCATTCGGTCATAGAGCGCACGAAAACGCTCTTCGCTCTCCCGCAAAGCCGTTTCGGCGCGGTCTTGTTCGGTGATGTCTCGCAGAGTAAAAAGCCAACCTACACCCTGGTTGATTTCAACTGTTTCACCGTTGATCAAAACCAGGCGCTCCTCGCCGAATTTCGTACATAGTCTGAGCTTGAAGCCCTGGATAGACCGCTGTTTTTGCATGATATCGAGGGCCGCCTGGCGCTCGCTCAGATCGGCGTACAGGTTAAGTTCGACCGCCGTACGCCCGATGGTTTCGTCACGGCTGTAACCGCTGAACGCCTCCCACTTTTGGTTGACTTCGGTGAACCGGCCGCTCTCCGCGTCGAACAGAGTCATGACATCCGGGCTGGATTTGAATATCCGTGAAAAGCGATCCTCGCTCACCCGCAGCGCTCTGGAAGCCTCGCGCTTCTCGATGGCCCGCCGGATAGTCAACAGCAGTTGGGGCATATGGTATGGCTTTTCCAGATACGAATACACCCCGATGTTCACAGCATCAATCGCTGATGTCTGAGAAGCATGACCTGTCATTAAGATACATTCTGTGTCCGGCTGGCAGGATTTCAGCTCACGAATCAGCTCCAGCCCCGACATATCTTCCAATCGCAGGTCAACCAGGGCCACCGCGACTTCCTCTTTACCAGACCACTCGAGCGCCTCCTGCCCCTTACCAAACGTATTGACCACAAAATCGCTTCGCTTAAGGAGGATTTCCAGGGTTTTTCTCAAATTTACATCATCATCAACGATGATGATATGTACCGGATTGCTCATTTGAATTCCTTTTGTATAATCTTATCAGGATTTGCTGATGGTGGACAATGGTAAATTTATTGTAAAGCATCCCCCCGCCAAATGCAATCATGGCAACTGCTGAAATAAAAGCTCTTCCACCTTCAGCGGGAAATATCCCAGTTATGGAGCAGCGGCGGTGCAGGCGACCGCCCCGCCGACCGTAATTGGGCGGCTTCTCCTACGGTGAAAATATCTCATTCAGATTCTGCTTAACTTGATCAGCATTTGGTTCCAAACAGGCGTGAATGTTTGGCTCGATATTTGGAACAACGACAGTCTGTCCTAAAGTAGGACCTTCATCCGTGATTACATCAAGATGAAGTGGCTGAAAATTACACAATTCAGATTGAACCATAAGGACAGCCGCTGTTAGATCAAAAATCTCAGCTGTCTTAAGGCCCCAAGTATTGAACATAATGTCGTAGAGATCTACAACCAAATTGGCTTTATCATCACCCTGGCGCCATGGAAGGATATCTTCCTGACTTAATAGCACTTTATTGGTGGCGTCAAGCGGAACCATATAAAGTTCCAAGCCAGACTCGAATACTTCTTTTGCGGCTTGCGGGTCGGCTATCATATTCCAGTCTGCAACTCGGTTATTGGAATCGCGAATCAGACCTGTTATGTTGCCGGGGACATATACTGCGCCACCCATGAAGTAAACAGCCGAAATATTACCCTTGATAGCCGGGTCGAGCTGCAGAGCCTGCGCCAGATTAGTAAAGGGACCGCTCAGAAAAATAGTTACAGGTTCTGGAGCTTGATTGATAATTGAAACCATCAATTCAGGAGCATTCTGGAACGGATAAGTTTTGTCAGCATTTGGCAATGGATAATCCCAGAAATTGTCGCTTAGTTGGCGCAGCCAATCGGGGAAAGGAATGCCTCCTGCCAAAGGCATATCCTGTCCTGCGCCAAGTGGGATATCACTAATTCCAAGGGTATCCAGCACACACCCCATGTGCTGGACATACAATTCGGGGTGCGCTTCACCATAGGAAATGGTTATTGCCTGAATGGATATATCCGGAAAACTTAGCAAGTAAAGAAGCGCCGCCATCCCATCGCGACTGCCATCGTCGTCATAAAGCAAGAGCATTTTCTTGGACGACGACGCGGGCTTACCAGTCTCGGTAGAACTGGGGGTAGCAATTAGCGTTGATCGTGACGGAGCAGATGTGCATGTAGCTGCTACATTTGGAGTGACCGGAGGCGCACTGTCTACGGTTATCAAAGCCAACAGCCCCCAGCCCACAACATTGGCTGCAATCCACCAGCCTAGCTGGGACAATCGTCGCCGTAGCAGCAGCCATTGTGCGATCCCGATCGCCAACCCCATCACGAGAAACATCAGACCGAGATTCAGAGAACGGTTCCCGCCAGTTATGAGAAACAGCAGCATTCCAAGGAGCCAGCCTCCCGTGGTAGCGAGCACCCACCACCCTATATGTGGCAGGTAACGGCGCAATACTGCATATTGTAGTACACCTGTCAAAAGGCCGACCATGGGAATAAAGGTATAGGTAAACAAATAATCTTCCGTAAAGTGGCGCGTCCCATTCACGTAGATCAAGTCACCGACCACCTGTGTGATGATGCTCCGGACGATAATGTCGAGGAAAAGGGCGCTGGGGATACATAAGAACGACAGAATCATCCAGACGGGATAAAAAAACCAGCGGGGGCTTTCTTTATTCGTGCTCATTCTGAATGGGTTTCCCATTCGGCAGTTGTCTTATGGCTTGCTTTTTACCAGAGTTTCAATGAGTTTTGTCGGAGACCATCGGATACTTTTTATGGAATAGTAAACAGTATCCCGAAGCTCACCCCAATTTTCTTCCTTCACTCCTGAGAATGCTGTCAGCAGGCAACCATCTGATTCTTCAAGGTAAAGAAGCATATAAATACTCCCTGCTTGATCTTTGGATTTGATTTCGTAAAATGCTTTATGCTCCTCCGATATGTCGGTGCTGACCAGAAAGGTATTTTCCCCCGTGTCTGTTCCGAGAAACGCAGATCCAAGGGCCGATACAATACTCTGCCATTGAAGCTCGTTAAAAGGCGACTCGGCAACTGCAAAACCAATAAACAGTATGCCTTTTGTTTCAGGATTTTCACTGTACTCCTCCCCAAAGGAGTAGATGTATGTGTTTGGGTTTTCCTCTCCGATTGTAACCTTTTCAAATTCTGACGGATACTGAATGCTGAATACGCCATTGGGATCGTCAAATTGGGTTACTTTATATTCCTTCTCGGCGCCAGGGGTAACCACTGGGAAAACGGTGACGAGCGGGAGAACAATGACCGCAGGAGGCTGTTGCTCTGATGATTTGGATGGCGCGAACCGCGCGTCCTGGATGATGAAAGCCGCGACAACAGTACCGATTATTGTAACGATGACGCCGCCAATGATACTGGGTAGCGATAAGGGGTTATTCGATTGGTCTTTTGGACGGTTTTTCTTCGCCATGACTATGTGGGCTTATTTCGCCTGCCTCCCTGCTCTCTCCAAATTCAGCGCCAGCAGCCGCTCCAGGATTTCTTCGTCGCTGAGTGTGTCCGGCCAGCCGTAGGCAGCGAAGACGGCCTGATCGAGCTTGAAATGGGCGTTGGCCAGCCAGGTGGGTCGTTGGTTGTACAGATTGGTCAGGGTGCGTTTTTTGAGTTCTTCTGCCGGAACGTCTGGCGGGTTCAGCCAGGCGTCACGCATTGTCACCAGATCGCACGCGGCTTCAGCGATGGCTTGTACCCTGGGATCGTTCTGGGGTTCTTTGCCTGGCGGCCAGGGGAAAGGGAAGGTTTCAAAAGTAGTCGTGGGGGTATAACGAGAACCACTTACCGCCTCACGAAGTTGTGTACCCTTTCGTCTTGCCCAAAGTTCGTGTAATTTCGATGACAATATGCCAAAGAAATAGTCATCATCGTGTGCGATCACTACTAATAGGTTCTCTGGTATAACAGATAGTGGCTTCCAAACAAAGATTCGATGTTTTGAAACCATAGGTGTTACGATATAGCGATTCAAAGTAGCTATCGCTTTGCGCATTCCTGGCCGCGCGTCACCAAAGAGCCACCATTTTCTTTTATGTGATTCTCTACGAACACTATCTCGTATCGGCTTCACATGTTCTTTAACATATTCAAATGGCAATTCATACAGTGCTGCTTGTTCACGCGGCATATCTGGCCCAAAATCAATAACCCACATTCCTCTTGGTCTTTGTGTGACATCAATAGCATTTATCCAAGGTTTCACAACATCACTATTTTTTCTGTTATTTGGATTTGTTCCTGCTTTTAACATTTCACATGCTTGTGAAGCTGTTAAATCAAAAGGGCCCGATTTCTGCGTTCCGACAAAACTCAGTCGTGTATTTTCCGGTAGCAGTTTCGCGAGAGTAAGATCCGCTTTGCTCGATAAATCTGAATGAATAACGGCAACAGAATGTCCTTCTATAGTCCTTCAGAAAAAGATTTAGAAAACCTAAAGAGGGTTAGACAAAACG
>DYIZ01000188.1 GCA_020723385.1 Candidatus Aquidulcis sp. | reverse complement strand
CAGGCTGAAAAACGAGCATTCCAAAGAGTTTTTAAGGTTCTATCCTCTGACATTCGCCGGAGGAGTATTTCAACTTACCGGAAACTAAAGAATAACCATGAGATGGATTTATTGAGTTTGGAATTCAGCGTGGGGGAATATGCGTATAGCCGTTCTGCATTTGTACCCAACATATCGGTTTTTAACCCGCCTCGATCACTTACTGTGACTCGGTTTTGTCGCCATGATCTCTGCATAAGCTATCTGGGATGTCATTACCGAATAAGATAGAAGAGGGGAGGAAGTTTGAAGAGGTTGACAGAACAATAGATGCGGTATAGAATAGATTTATAATAAACCGTTTTGGTATTAATAAAATACCATAAACAAACCGCTTACGAGTAGGCTTATGAAAAAAGATACTCTTACTACATCTGTGCGAATGCCTGTTGCCCTTGCTAGAGAGATAAAACGATTGGCTGAAGAAGAACATCGCAGCTTTAATGGGATGATTGTTCATCTCCTGACCCTTGCGTTTTGTCTAGCATACTCAAAGCATACTCTACCAGCCACAGTATCTCCTGACTCAGTGATCGCCGGTCCTTCTGTGCATAATGATCCAATCGCTTCTTGAGTGACATTGGCATCCGGATGCTAAAAGCAACAGTTTCTTCTTCTGATATTAGCTTTTGACGCGGCATATTTACACCTTTTTTCAGGCAAATCTCTACATATTATAACCGTTTTGGTTTACCGTTCTTTGGAGTAGAGACGCGCCAAAAAAAGTTTCACCGGTGATAAATCGGTTCTCGGGGGCAAATTACCGATTAAGTAAGTACTGCTGCTTTGGCGAGTTGACTTGATTGAAGGATTATCTTTGGAGATGACTGATGGCTATCGCAAGTCCTACCCTGTCTCCGTGGTTGACTACAAACCGCCCAATACCTAAGGCAACCCAGTCCCTTTCTGCAATCATCGAGTCGGTCGGTCCTTTGCCGCCCCAAACCGCCATCATTGGCTCATGTGATGATGGACAACACGTTTTCCTTGACTTGGACAACCCTCGCCCGGGGGCGCTGCTTGCCGGTGGAGACCCGGGATGTGGCAAGACACGCTTGATCCACTCGATCCTGGCTTCGATTGCGATGGTCAATACGCCTCGCCAAGCGAGCTTTGCCGTGATTGCCAAAGACCCGGGCGAATATAGTTCGCTCTCTGGCCTGCTCAATGCGCTCTGCGTCTGCCCGATATACCACGACAAGACTTTTGATCTTGTTGCTTCCTTCACCGAATTGACCGAACAGCGCCGCACGGGAAGGCGGAGGGGGGCAGCCGTCATCCTGGCGATTGACGACCTGGGCAGCCTGTGTGAGACGCTCGATTCCGGGCTGCAAGACTGCCTGGAGTGGCTGATTGCCAACGGCCCGGAGTCCGGCGTGTGGCCGCTGACAGCAGTGACGACCGGCGATATCGTGGAGGACAAAGTACCCGCAAAGCTGCTTCAACGCTTCGGGACGCGGCTTGTGGGTCATATGGCCGATCCAGGCTGGCAGACGTACCTAACGGGCGGAACAAAGCTCGACCCGCCCATCGCCGGGGCGCAGTTCTACGCCCGCTTCGATGGCCGCTGGACGCCTTTCTGGATCCCATCGGAGGGATAGGCAAATGCGCGGACGATACCTGGGCAGCAGCGGCAAGGTCCGCAGCCGGCGAGCAGCCTGGATAGGGGCAGGACTGCTCTGCCTGGCAGCCTTCCTCCTCGGCTGGTGGACGGCCAGGACGAGCTGGCTGGCGGTTGGCCTGGCATTCGCCGCCGGATGGACCATCGGCGCCGGCGTGGGCATAATCATCTTCAAGACGTGGCTGCATCGCCGCCCCAGGCGGTGGCAGCCCGGCCCCAACGCCGGCTGGCGCACACTCGACCGCCAGCCGGGGGCGGAGACGCCCAACGCTGCCGGGTTCAGCGACGAAGACCTCGCCGACCTCCTGAGCGGTTGGGATTGGTAAGCTCTACTTATGAAACGAGCAGTCATCTTTCTGGCGCTATCGATCACGGTCCTCCTGGCTGGGTGTGGGGAGGCTGTCGAGCCATCCGTTAGCGCAAGCATCCCCGGCTATTCTGAGGCGCATACACCTACACCTGCGGTGACCGCGACCCTGCTGCCTCCTTTTGTCGCCACGGCTCAGAACGCCCAGGCCGGCGCCCAGGCGACGATTGCCGCGGCCGAAGCGGCCCAGGCGCAGGCGCAGCTCGACCAGGCATACCTGATGGTTACCCAGACTGCGATCAGCCTGGCGCAAACGTCTGCCGCCGCCACCGAGCAGTATTTCACGCGCCAGACCGAGCAAGCCCAGGCAGGCACGGCAACAGCCGTCAAAGCAGCCGACGACGCAACGGCGACGGCCGCCCGGCAAACGGCCGATGCTTCGGCGACAGCATTTTCCGCTGCACAAACTGCGCAGTCAGCCACCTCCACCGCCACGGCGCAGTTTGCGATTGACGTTATTCACGCGCAGGAAACCAGCGCAATCCTGGGCATCACCCAGGCCGCAGCAACCGCCGAGATCGAGCGTATCCGGGAGCAACGCCGCGCCGAGCAGCAGACGCTGCTCTGGCGAACGTGGGCCTGGAGACTCCTCGGAGCGGCGGCCTTTGTGCTGATCTTTGCTCTTGCTGTGATCCTGGTTTGGAAATCCTGGCCGGTAATCTTGACCCGGCTGGGCGTCGTGCGATGGGGCAAGGATGGCAAACCGTATATCGTCGTCCCCCGTCGTGATGGCAGCATCGTAGCGATTGATATGACCCGTTCGCTGGGCGCTGGCATTGTGCTGACCCAAGACAACCGTGTGCTCACCCAGGGCGTTGGAGGTGATCCGGCGCTCCAGAGCCAGGTGACGGCCCGCTCGCAGGCGGCCGAATTGGTGCTGGCGGCCAATACGACGAGCGGGGACGCCCACCCTGGCACACGCCGGGCGGCGGTGCGCCAGGCCATTCGCACGCTGTCGCCCGAGCAGCCCCAGGGATACCGCGTTTTGGGTTCCGGCGAGTCCCTGCCGGGCAGCCTGACGCCCGGGCCTGCTGTGCTCGACCAGTTGGACGCCCAATGGAGAGAACTCGATGACGACGATTAGATCCCTGACTCCCACTCCATCACCTGCCCATCCGGCCGCTCCGCGCCCCGATCCGCGTATCCCGCTGGCCGAGATGATCGCCGAGCGCGCCTATCGTCTATTGCAGAAGTACGTGCAGCTTGCACCCGGTCGCCCGGCTTTCTATGCCCTGCCGCGCGGCGACCGGCTGCTGCTCATTTTCGATCCGGCTGCCATTCGCGACGCAGCGCTGCCGCTAGTACCTTAACTTTCTAAAGATGTAGGGTAATACTGCTTGAAAATATTGCGGGCGTCATCCATGGTGAATTTCCAGCGGATTTGCGCTTTGCGGATATCACGAGCTTCTTCCCATGCAGCGATTTCGATCCTGAGCGTCCATTCATCTGGGATTCGCTGCGACAGGCATTGACCAGACAATACGCTGAGTTCGACTTCTGCCATGTTCAACCAAGAAGCATGTGCTGGCGTGAAATGGAAACGCAAGCGGCTCATGATCCGGTCTGCTTCTGTCTTGCCAAAGGCTTCCACCAGCGAGTGATAATGATGGGTGTTGAGATTATCGAGTACCACATTGATATATTCTGCATCGGGATACATCCCATCCACCAAGTAACACATGACGTGAGCGAAATCGACTTTCGTGCGTCGGTGGGTCACGATGACGTCTCGCTCCCCTCGCTTGGGTGCGACCAGCATGAACAAGTTGCGTGTGCCATTGCGCTGATACTCATGGTCTTGTCGGGCCGTCATACCGGGCTTGCAGTTCAAAAAAGGCCGGGTTTGGGCCAAAAGCTGGACGCTTTTCTCGTCAAAACATATCAAAGGATGCAACAGGTTGTCCGGCTGGTCATACAGCCACAAAATATGCTCCATTTTCTGCAAGAACTCAGGCGTGATTTCCGGAATGCACCAACTTTTTACTCGCCAGGGCTTGAGCTTGTTTTTTTCAACAGCAAACGCACCGTCTCCGGTGCTATCTTCTCAACCACGCCATCTTCGACCAGACGCTCACACAGCAGGGTCAATGTCCAGCGTGCTCGCCCTGTCGGCGGTGCACTACAGGCAATGGCTACCAAATGCGCTTCTTCCTTCTCCGCCAGCTTGAGTTCAGACTTCGGATGGGGTTTGTCATCCAATGCCGCCTGTAAGCCTTCTGTGGCATAGCGCAAACGCGTGCGCCGTATCGTTTGCTCGTTAACATACAACATCTCAGCAATTTCAGCATCGGTTTTTCCAGCGTCCGATTTCAACAATATGTGGGCACGCCGAATGACCGCCGCTTTGTTCTGACCTTTCGTAACGATCGCTTTTAGCTTTTTCTTCTCTTCAGGCAATAGGGTAACTTCGTGTTTTGGCATGTCACCTATCTTACATGCACCCTACATTTTCATCAAGTCAAGGTACTAGTATACATCGAGCGGCTGCGCGCCGAGCTGCACGGGCGGCGGCTGAAATACAGCAATCGGATGGGCGTGGCGCTCCAGGTGTCATATTGGCCGGCGCAGCGTGAAGCGCAGCTGAAATCCGCTCCACTCGACGTGGGCAAACAGCCCACACCCCTGCACGTGCCGATGGGAGTCAACGCGCGCGGCCAGGACGATTGGAAGTCCATCGTCGAGATGGACAGCGTGTTGATCGGCGGAGCGCGGCGCATGGGTAAGACCTGGCTGCTGCACGGCTGGATACAGGCGCTCATTCACGGCGGACAGGTGGAATTGCTGTTGTATGACGGCAAGGGCGGTGTCGAATTCCTGCGTTATGCTGGCTCTCACGTGACCGTGGCGGCAGACAATCTTCCCTCCGCGCTGGCGACGGTGCAGATGGAGGTGGCGCGCCGGGAGCAGCTATTTCGGCAGAAAAGCGTGACCAGCCTGTCGGCGTATAACGCCTTGCCGGGGATAGCGCCCTTGCGCCCGCTTGTTCTTATCCTCGACGAACTGGCCGACCTGCCCGAAGAAGCGGAAGCCGCGCTGATCGAGCTGGTGCGGCGTGCCGGAGCCTATGGGGTCCACCCCATCGTTGGCATCCAGCGTCCCGATGCGGGCGTGATGAAGGGTCAGCTGCGCGCCAACCTGACCACGCGCATCGCCCTGCCGGTGGCGAGCCTGGAAGATTCCCGCATCATCCTGGGACGGACGGGTGCCGAGAAGCTGCCCAAGGTCAAAGGCCGTCTCTTGATGGTGTGGGACGCCCGGCTGACAGAGATCCAGGCTTACCAGGTAACACTGCCTGAGGTTGGCTCACATGCGCTGCCGCCCAGACCCTCCCTGTTCAGCGAGCGTGAGCTGGCGCTGGTCAGGGCGGCAATTGACCTGGATGGCTGGTTTCGGGTGCGTGAGATCGCCGAAAGGGTAGGGGAGTCGCGGGATTGGGTGAACGGGATCGCTCAACGCTGGGAGATCGCCGGCTACCTGACGGTTGTGCAGCGCAACCCACAGGGGCATACCCTGGGCCGCCGCGTGACCGAAATGCTTAGGCTGGCTGCCGGATTCGGCGGACAGGCGGATGCGGCGGATCGGGCGGATAAGGCGGATTCAGGGATGGTTGTTGTAGATGTGGCGGAATGAATAGGTTGTGGAAGCTGGTTGGACTATTGCCTGCCGGTTATTGCGGTTGTTCGACCACGCATTTCCAATCTTACGGGCTTCTTTTGGGGCCACGTTCAAAACAATCCTGGTTCCTACGGCAAGGAGTTGTGACGCATCTGTTTTGTCAATTAAGACAATTCAGGAAAACTACTTCTCGTACACTTCACCAAGCGTTGCTTCTATCTCATCGAGGGCTACAAGCCGTACGTTCAGTTCTCTCGCCGTTTCCTTGGTCGCCTCTGTAAACCCTTCTCGCGAAAATAGAACGTACTGCACCTGCCAGCCTTCTGCGACTTGCGGCATTCTCTGACTGCGTTCGATCAGATTGGTCAAAACAGTCCGGCTAACAGCGCCTTTGCCCCACTTGGCTTCGCCAATCAGTAGCTTTTTCTGTCGTTTGGCGGCTGCAACAACATCGAGCTGCACTCCCTTGCCGCGATATTGCCGCCAGTAACTGCCTACCACTTCTGGCTCGAAATCCAACTGCCCGGCGGCGCCGGCTGCCAGTGTCCATTCCCGACAAAGCTCCTCGAAAACGTAAGTCCCTATGAAAGCGCGCAAATCTTCGTAAATTTGATTCACGGCAACATCAAGATAGCCGCGCTCGATTTTTGAAAGGTGTGGCATGATGAAACGGTAGTAAAACTGAAGAAAATGATCTTGCAGATAATATTGGCCTTGCCTGCCATCTGGTGGGGCAAGCACCGGATCGCGCCGCTCAACCAATTCCAATTCTTCCAGTACCCTCAGGTAATGCCCCAGGCTGGTTTCTGTTACGCCGGATATGCGGGCGATCTCGCTCCATTTATGAAACCCACTGGCTATCGAAGATAGGATTGCTTCAAAAGACTGGGGCTCTTTGAGCTGCTCGTGCAAGATGACTGCTGGATCGCCTAGCATGATACTGCCTGGGCTTAGGCATTCAGTGTGTAAAGCCGATACAAAAGACCTGGTGCGGGTGAACAGATTAAGGTAAGCTGGTACACCCCCAGTGGCGGCGTAAATAGCAACCCGCTCGTCTGCTGTTCGGTCCTGAAACAGGTCAAGCAGGGCAGCGTAAGGCAAAGGGCGCAGCCGAAGCAAGGTAGTCGCCCGGCCATAAAGTGGGGCCTGGTGAGAAATTACCTCCCGCTCCATCATTCCGACCAAAGAACCGGTCAGCGCCAGCCGGAGATTATCTATCTTTGAGAGGCGGTGATCCCATAACCGCTGGATCAAGCTGGTCAGTGCGGGATCATTGCGAAGCAGATAGGTAAACTCATCAATTACAATCAATTGAGGCGTTGAGAATTGAGCTACTGCATCGGCCAGGTGGTTTAAGGCTGCCTCCCAATCTGGGAAGGAGAACTCTGGCGATGGAGCAGTAGTAAAACGTGGATCGTAGTGGAAGAGTGATTGGGTAAAATCCCGGAGCTGGTAGGTGGAGTTATGGGTGGTGGACATCCAGTAGAACCCGCCTGAGATTTTACGGCTCTCCATGAAATGTGTCAGCAGGGCAGTTTTACCTACGCGCCTTCTTCCGAACAGGATCAGTAATCCCGCTTCTGGGGTGTTATAGAAGTGATCTAAAGCCTGGAGTTCGCGCTGACGCCCGATGAATTTCATAATCAGCTCCGTTCGATAACATTGTGTCAAGAATAATTCTTTGTACAATGTTATTATACTCAATTTTTATGACTTACCTTAAGATGTTTTGTAGGATCTCATAAAGTTTGGCACTGGAGACGTAAAGTTTGGCACTGCGTCTCAAATAGTTTGACACTGTCCGACACAGAAAGTTTGGCACTATCCGACAGCCCACTTGCCTATACCCACATATAGCCACAATGCCATGAGTTTACGGTCAAACCGCCAATACTGGGTGGGCAATCGTCTGATCACATTTTGGGAGCCAGAAGGCAATGCCAAACTTTGTGAGACAACGAGAGGATTCGGTAATTCGTTTTAGAGTAAAATCGGCCACCGGAAGCGAGTAGAATTGGTTTACCCAAACCGCTGCTCACCACCGGAGGCCTTGTGAATGATTCTACTGCACTTTCGACAATTACGACAAACCCACTGACGCCGCCCGAACCCGACCTGAACGCTTTGCCAGCCCGTCTGACCAAGCGGCTGTGGGTCACTCCGGCCGAGTTCCTGCTGACGATCCAGGCTTTGGTCATTGCGGAGTGGGCGATCAGGGTCAGCCACTTTTTTCTGCGGCGTTTGCCTGAGCCATCTCGACGTGGGCCAAAGCGGGTCTATGGCGATAGCAGTGTGCTGCTCATGGCGCTCATCCAAGTTGCTTGGCAAATGGGTTACGAAACTATCGTGGACTACTTCCGCTCCCATCCCGAAGCGGCGCTGGCGGCTGGCTTTGTGGACGGACGCGTGATCAGTATCGGGCAGTACTGGGAACGTCGCCTGGCATTGGGCCTCTGGCCCTTCTGGTTCTTCTTCATCGGCATGGTCTGGCAACTGGTGCGCATGAAGATCGTTCACGGGGTCGATGTCATCTTGGACTCTACCACGCAACACGCCTGGTTTCATGACGATCCCGATGCCGGTTGGAGCTTCCCCAAACCCTGGAAAGGCCCGGTTTGGGGCTACAAGGTGCATACGTTGCTGTGTCGTTGGTCTGAGTTGCCTATCATGTTCCTGGTGACACCCGCCAACTGGCATGACTGCCCGCTGGCAATCCCGTTGTTGTCTCTGGCAGTGGCCTTCTTCGCTTTCCCAATCGCCGTCGTGCGCGCCGATGCGGCTTATTTCAGCTATGCTCTCCTGGGCTACATCCACACCTCCCTGCACGCTGGCTTTGTGATTGACTACAACTTGCGCAAACGTGGCAAAAAATCCATCGCTACCTTGTTCTTCATCCGCCAATGGCGCTTTCACATGAAGTTCCGCTCCGTGATCGAACGCCACTTCGCCTGGGCCAAATGCTATTTCGGCTTGGAAGCCGCCCGGTGGAAAGGCCTGGTTGCAGCCTATCAGCACACCGCCTTGGTGTACAGCGTCATGCTCGGCATCGCTCTGACCGCTCATCGCTTTCAGCGCCCTGATCTGGCAGGCTCGCGGATGAAAGTGTTAGCCATCAATACGCCCGCATGAATTACCGAATCCTCTCACAACATAAAAGAAGGAAAGTAGGGCAGTGCCAAACTTTGGCATTGAGAATTATAGGTAGTGCCAAACTTTATGAGACCCAGTGCCAAACTTTGTGTTAAAAACAGGCCTTTTCAGCCCCTGTAGTGCCAAACTTTATGAGATCCGACATGTTTGTAAAGTCTCAGAAATACGGCTCACCCGCAATTTTCGTGAAAACGGGAAGTAATCCTCCTTATCAAACATTTCACGGCAACACAACCGGACTTTACGAATTTCAGCCAGAGGTTACGATTTCTTCGCCTATTATTTGGCTGTCGCCAAATCCATCACGAAATTAGCGGGAGAACCGCAATTAACGACATTTGTCCGTTGATTATATGGCAATTCACAGCTATACTTCTGACTTCCAAAAACGAATCTTTTCAGCCGAGGAGATCTTTCATGATACGTGTCATCGCGATTGACGACCATCCTTTGATACTCAAAGCGGTCACTGACGAAATCAAATTGCAACACGATATGTGCATCGTTGGCACAGCCGACCAAGGTTCAAAATTGCACGCTCTGGTACGCGAAACGTCGCCTGATGTTGTGATTCTGGATTTGAGCATGGATCGGGAAATATTCGAGCCGGTCTCTGCTGTTCAGCAATTATTGCAGGAACACCCTCAGATAAAAGTACTGATTTTAACCGTCGATGACTCCCCGATTTATATTCGCGATCTAATTGAAGCGGGCGCATTGGGATATTTGCTTAAATGCGAGAATCTTACTTTGGAATTAGCGAAAGGGGTTCGTACAATTTACGAGGGACAGCGGTTTTATTCACCAGAAGTCATGAAGATCCTACTTGCTGCGGGCAACCAATCCGATACGATACTGACCAAGAGGGAACTACAAGTGCTTCGTATAGCAGCAGAAGGGTATCAAACTGAACAGATTGGAAAGGTGGCCGGTATCACAGGCAAATGGGTTCGCAATGTTCTATCCGATATCTACACCAAATTAAAGATACCGGTAGAGGTCAATCAGCGTGTAGCAGCCATCAACAAGGCGCGCGAGTTGGGGTTATTGGCGGGGAAATAGCAAAATTAACGACATTTGCCCCTACTGATTAACGACATATGTCCGTTGACTACTATACGGCATAGTGTTTACAATTGTGTGTGTTTATCCCACTTACCTAACTTTTGGAGGAACTCATGGACAGAGAAAAGGTCAACCAATTAGCAAAAGAAATGACAGACTTGTGCAAACAAGGTGTCAGATCTGCTACCCTTTTTGCTGGTACTCCTACAGGAAAGGCGCTGTTTATCGTAGTCTTGACTGTTTTGTTGGATGGCAACCCTGGCGACGACCGACTGTGGTTTAAGCCCCCTATAGGTTGATAAATGGGAAACGGCTTGATCACTTCTTGTGCTGACCTTGTTCGACAAACCGTTGCATCGGCGCCTCTACTGCTTGAATGGGCGGATTGCCAGCAAATATTGCTGGAAGGTATGGCCGACACACCTGCCTGGATATTGGCACTGCCTGTTGTTTCTTGCCTGGCAGTTGGTGGTTCACAAGCAGATGGTATACAGGTGGCCGCAGGCTGGCTGGCATTGAATCATGCGCTGCATCTTCTCGATGCCGTCGAGGATGGGGATTTTGTACCCGACAAAATTGTAGATAAACCTGAAAAAGCCTTGAATTTATCCACCGCTTTGACCTTTGTTGCCTACAGTTTTTTCCCAAATCTTCAATCCTCGGAAGCAAGCATCCGGGTTGTCAAAGTGTGTTCCGAGTGTGGTTACAACGCTACCCAGGGTCAGCACAGGGGCTTTGAGTCCGCGCCAGCATTGCTTGATGATGCAATCAACGCCTATTGGGAAACAACCATCTTGAAATCTGGTAGTTTGTTTCGCATGGCTTGTGCAGGCGGCGCCGCCGCAGGCACCCAATCGAGTCAGCTAATAGAAATATTGGCCGATTTCGGTACATCAATCGGGGTTATCTTGCAGGTACTGGACGACTGCCGTGACATGTTCGATGTACAAACCGGCAGGCGGGAGGTCACCTTGCCAATTCTGCTATATTCAGCAGCATCAGGTAGTCAAAAAATAATCTTTCCTGATTCACGTGCGAGTTTACAAGAAACCAGCGTTCCCGGAGGCATCACCGCATCGCTATCAGCCTGGTGGCAACGTGCTCATGACAGCCTGGATCGTTTAGAGCCATCAGATGCAATTGAAGCTTTGAAAGACGCCTTACAAGCCATCCTGGGCACACTGCCAGGGGGAGATAATCAATGATCGTCATAAAAAGTGAATATCCCCGAATTGCCTCGATCCTTACCCACGCTAAGTTCCAAACTATCTTTGCCCTAATCGCGTTGTGCCTGATCGTCATTTTCGATGTATCTGCTTTTGTCTTTCGGCCGTATGATGGTATGGTTTTCGAGAATTACGAATTCACCACTGTGGCTTATATTGACGCAGGCAGTCCAGTTGAGAAAGCAGGCATTCTGCTAGGGGATGAAATCTTGATGGTCGATGGCAAACTGGTTGATCCCTGGCTCTCTACACCAATGTACAAACCAGGCATCTTGGCTGGAGATACTGTGGTATACCGTGTTCGGCGGGGAGAACAAATCTTGGATCTGCCAGCCACGATGGGAGGCTTCTTCGATAACCCCTTTTACTTCGGCCCGCTCCTGGGGATGCAAGCATTATCAGTCATGTTCTGGCTGATCGGTCTTTCACTGTGCCTTTTTGTTCCCCAGGATGATGTGCGCGCACGGTTGGCTGGAATGGTCTGGCTGCTGACCGGCATCGCGGTCGCATCTGGCGGGCCAGCGGGTGCCAGCTATTTCTGGGGATCGGCGACAACTATGAAAATCGCGTGGGCGTTGCTTGGCTTTTTTCTGGTAGCTTTACACCTCTACTTCCCTGCGCCAAGCATCGCACCG
>DYIZ01000011.1:16653-72492 GCA_020723385.1 Candidatus Aquidulcis sp. | reverse complement strand
CTAAATCCTGCCCTTACTTTGGTCTACATGAGGACCCCGCGACCAGTACAGCTTTCCCATCGGAGAGGAATAGCTGTCATCTGGCGAAACGACCAAAGCCAATCGAGCTGGAACTGCAGGCGCAGTACTGCCTCAGTGGGGATAAAAGTAACTGCCCATTTTATCTGAAACGGGATGAGTTATCAAAAGCCACACTCCCACGGAATAAAACAGGCGCACAACCGTTTTGGCTGCGATGGGAAGGTTTGATCGGCGCTGGGATAATTATCTTATTGATATCGGCGGCGGCAATTGTATGGTGGCAAAGTGAGTCGCAGGCCTTTGCGCCGGCGCCATCCTCTTCGCCCTCAGCCAGTCTCCAGGCTGTCATCGTTGAGTCGCCTGCTCCAATTCGCGCCCCAACGGCGGACGCGACGATGACCACTGCCCCAACGGATGTTCTCGTCATTCCGACGCCGACTCAACCGCCCCCAACATTGACCAGAACCCCTACGCTGCCGATACAACCTACAAATACAATTACTGTGACTATTCCAAAGATGTCCGTTACGCCGGCGTTGTCTGAAACGCCCACCGGGTGCATCCACCCCGCGGGATGGGTAGCCTACGTTGTGCAAGCCGACGAAACCTTGTCGCATATCAGTGTCAAGTTTGGTGTTAGCGTGACCACGCTGCAAGAGGGCAACTGCATGGGGACGAGCACACTTATCCGGGCGGGGGATGTGATATATGTTCCGGTGAAGCCTACGAGAACGCCGAGGGGATAATCGAGCAGTACACCCTCGGCGACGCCTACCCAAAACAAAAGGCCTTTGGAACTGGTATAGCACAAAACTGTCGTCAACACCAAAGACTCCCGGAGTTTCAAAAACTCCGGGAGTCTTTCCTACCAATTTCGATGGATACTACCCCAATACAGAAACCAGGGCCAGCAGAACACCACCCGCAACCACGCTGCCAAGCTGACCGGCAGTGTTCGATCCCATGGCGTGCATCAGGATGAAATTCTCGTAATCCTCTTCCTGCGCCATCTTGGCCGATAACCTCCCGGCCATCGGGAAGGCGCTGATGCCGCACGCGCCGATCAATGGGTTGATCTTGCCGCCGGTGATGAAGGCCATAAATTTGCCGAACAGCAAACCAGCGACAGTATCCATCACAAAGGCCAGCAAACCCAATCCCATGATCATCAAAGTGCGCCATTGGAAGCCAGTCGCCGGGTCGAAGAGGAATTTCTCCGCCGTCATGGTCGCGCCAATTGCCAGGCCCAGGAACAGCGTTGCGATATTGATGATCTCGTTTTGGGCGGCTTTGCTCAAACGGTCCACAACACCCGCTTCTTTGAGTAAATTGCCCAACATCAGCGCGGCGATGAGCGGTGCGGCGCTGGGAGCAATCAGGCTGATCACCACGGTCACGATGATTGGGAAACTGATAACCGCCAGCTTCGAGACGGGTTTTGGAGAATATTCCATCCGAATCCGCCGCTCAGCTTTAGTGGTCATCAGGCGCATGATCGGCGGCTGGATGATGGGAACCAGGCTCATGTAAGAATACGCCGCCACCGCAATTGGTCCGAGCAGTTCGGGGGCCAACTTGGAGGTGACGAAGATCGCCGTCGGCCCGTCAATCGCGCCAATGACGCCAATCGAGGCAGCCTCGTTCAGCTTGAAGCCGAGCAGCGAGGCTAAAATCAACGTTCCGTAGATCCCAAACTGCCCGGCAGCGCCCAGCAAAACCATTTTGGGCATCGCCAGCAGCGGGCGAAAATCAATCATCGCCCCAACGCCGATAAAAATCAGCAGCGGGAATAACTCCGTTTTGATCCCCGCGTCGTAGATGACTTTCAGGAAGCTGTCCGGGTTATAAACTGACATCCCCAGATTAGCCAGGACACAGCCAAACCCAATCGGCAGCAACAGCACCGGCTCGTATTCCTTGACCACTGCCAGCGCAATCAAAATGCCGCCAACCCCGATCATCACCGCATTACCCCAGGTGAAGGCGCTAAAACCGGCAGCCAGCTCACGTAAAACTTGTAACCAATCCATAATAAAACCCTACCCGGCGAATTCGATGAGCACGTCGCTATGTTTGACGTGTTGGCCGACGACAATTTTGACTGCCCCGATCTGCCCCGCTTGCGATGATCGGATGGTATTGTTCATCTTCATCGCTTCAAGCACGCAAAGTACCTGTCCCTGGGTGACGTTATCGCCAGCTTGAACTGCAATGGATAGAATGACGCCAGGGATCGGGGCGCGCACGACTTTCGATGCGGAGCGTTCTCCCGTGGAGGTTGATGCTCCCGCGGGTTTCTCGGCGACCGCCTGCGGCTGCGCGCTTGGCCCAACGGGGGCAGTTTTTACCGGGGGAGTCGCCTCGCCCGTGGGGATCAGAGTTGCACCCGGCCGCGCCGTATCCATTTCCGGCCAGACCTCGTAAGGTTTTCCGTCTACCACCGCAATTACCGGGCGGGCGCGTAAATCGTTGACTTCGACATCGTAGGTTTGATCTTGGATCACGACTTTAACTTTCATCGAGGGCCTCGTTTCCTGAGCATTTCGGAGCGCATCACTGCCTGCCAGGCGCTGACCATGGCTGTCTGGGGCAGGGGGAACTCGTGAGGAGCAGTGTCGGCCTGCTTGCCGAGCGCCACCGCGACAGCGACCGCTGCTGCCAGCCGCGCATTATTGGCGCGTGGGATATTGGCTTCAGCAGGCAAGGTCGTTGCCTCTGCGGGTTCTTCTGGCTGTTCTCGTTCGGGGGCGAGACGCAGCAAAGCTGCCATCATCCCCCACAAAAGCAGGATCGAGAGGAAGACCAGCCCCATGCCAATCGCGGTTACCAATAACGAAAGTAGAATATCGCTCATCGGCTGCTCTCACAAAGGGATGTTGCCGTGTTTGCGGGGCGGGGCGGGAGCATATTTATCCCGCAATGCAGCCAGCGCTCCGATGATCTTGGCCCGCGTCTCACGCGGCTCGATGATGTCGTCCACATAGCCAGCCCGGGCGGCGTGATAGGGGTTGTTGAATTTTTCACGGTACTCGCGCACCAACCGCTGGCGTTCCTTGGATGCATCGGGGGCAGACGAAATCTGCTTGCGGAACAGGATATTGACCGCGCCCTCCGCGCCCATCACCGCGATTTCTGCGCTGGGCCAGGCATAGGTCACATCCGCGCCCAGGTATTTACTGCTCATCACGACATACGCGCCGCCATAAGCTTTACGGGTGATGATGGTGATCTTCGGCACGGTGGCTTCGGAGAAAGCGTACAGCAGTTTGGCCCCGTGGCGGATGGCGCCGTGATGCTCCTGGTCAATCCCTGGTAAATAGCCTGGCGAGTCAACGAACGTGATCAGCGGCAAATTGAAACAGTCGCACATGCGGACAAAGCGCGCCATTTTGTCTGAGGCGTTGATATCGACCACGCCAGCCATGACGCTCGGCTCCTGGGCGACGATCCAGTGCGGTGATGGAATTGCGCGCCCAGCCCGGTTGAATTTCAAGGAAACTGCCCTGATCTACGATGTGCTGGAGCACTTCGTGCATGTTATAAGGCTCCGTCGGATCGAGCGGGACAATGAAATTCAATGCTTCATCCATGCGAAGCGGGTCATCATGGGGTGGTTTGAAAGGCGGGTTTTCGACATTGTTCGCCGGAAAATAGCCTAACGCCCGCCGGACGAGATCGAGCGTTTCGTTCTCGGTTGGGGCAGACAGGTGTGATAAGCCGCTGACTTCCATATGGACCTTGGCCCCGCCGAGATGTTCGGAATCGATCGCTTCACCGGTGACGGCTTTGATGACATCCGGTCCAGTGAGGAACATGAAAGCTTGCTGTTCCACCATCACAATGAGATCGGTCAGCGCCGGCGAGTACGCCGCGCCGCCCGCACAGGGGCCGAGCATGACGCTGATCTGGGGGATAACTCCGGAATACTGGGCGTTGCGCCGGAAGATCTCGGCGTAGCCGCCGAGACTGCGCACCCCTTCCTGGATACGCGCGCCGCCAGAATCGATCAAGCCGATGATAGGCGCGCCATTGCGTAAGGCCAGATCCATCACGCGGCAAATTTTGTGGCTTTGCATCTCGCTGAGTGTGCCGCCAAACACGGTGAAATCTTGCGAGTAAACGTAAACTGTGCGCCCTTCGATCTGCCCGTAACCGGTGATTACGCCTTCACCCATATAGGATTCGGAAGCGATGCCCATATCATCGCCTTGGTGGGTGATAAATGGTTCCAACTCATTGAATGTACCCGGATCGAGGAGCAAATCGAGGCGCTCGCGAGCCATCAATTTACCCTTGGCATGTTGGGCAGCGACACGTTCAACGCCGCCGCCTTGCCGGGCTTTTTCGCGCATGACGCGCAACTCGATAATTCTAGGATCGTCACTCATTTGGCATACCCTCACGATGTAAGGAATAATTCGATCAGATTTTTGTGCTTTTAGCACAAATTATCTTACTCGAATTAAGATGAAGATTGCAGTGACAATCTTCCTGACATAACATGGCGAGTATAACTGTTGGGATGACAAATATGGGCCATTAGGAGTCGTCATGACAAACCACATATCCGGTGGTGCAGTGTGGGTCGGATTGGCAATCCGGCCCACCGCTGGCAGTGCATCACGTCATATCCCAGACAGCCACAAATGTTGTCCATTCCGGCCAGAGTGTTGTATAATATTGTTAATTGGAGTTGTATCATAATGATTGTGTGAATTGGAGCACAAATGAAAGACATCTTTCTCGTTCAAACATTGCGAACTCCTTTTGGTTCGTTGAGCGGCGTATTGTCAGACGTAGACGCGCCGCGCTTAGGGGGAACTGTAATCCGGGCGCTGACTGAACAAACCCGGCTTGACCCGGCGGTGGTTGATGAAGTGATCGTGGGGGAGGTGCTTAGCGGTGGAGTCGGCCAGGCTCCGGCGAGGCAGGCGATGCGTTTAGCCGGGCTGCCGGACAGCGTCCATGCTATGACGATCAACAAAGTGTGTGGCAGCGGCTTGAAGGCTATCATGCTGGGAGCCGGTTCCATTGCGCTCGGCGATTCCGAGATCGTCATTGCCGGTGGAATGGAAAATATGTCGCGTGCGCCTTATTTCCTCCCCAAAGCACGTTCCGGTTACCGCATGGGGCATGGCGAGATTCTGGATTTGATGGTCTACGATGGCTTGCAAGACCCGTACAGCGGTCGTCATATGGGCGAGATTGCCGACTTGAGCGCCGAACGGCACGAGCTTACCAGAGAAGCGCAGGATGATTATGCCATCCGTTCTTATCAGCGGGCGCAGCACGCTGTAAAGGAAGGTGTTTTCAAAGACGAGATCATCCCGGTTGTCAAAAAAGGAAGAAAAGGCGACGAAATTGTGGCCGAGGATGAGGAACCGTTCAAGACGGATTTCGACAAGCTCCGCCAGCTTCGCCCGGTATTCAGGAAAGAAGGCACCATCACTGCCGGGAACGCCTCGGTTATCAGCGACGGCGCAGCGCTGTCCTTATTGGCGAGTGAAGAGGCGGTGAAAACTCACCATCTTTCGCCGCGCGCCCGGCTGGTCGCCTATGCCACCAGCAGCCTTGCACCCGATCTTTTCCCGGATGCGCCGGTGAAAGCCATCGAGTTGGTTTGTAAGCGGGCAGGGATCGCGGTCTCGGATATCGAATTATTCGAGATCAACGAAGCCTTTGCCGCAGTGACGATGATCGCTATCGAGCAGTTGGCGCTCGACCCGGAGCGGGTTAACGTCAACGGCGGCGCGGTCGCCATCGGGCACCCCATCGGGGCCAGCGGCGGGAGGCTGGCCGCCACATTGATCCGTGAGATGCACCGCCGGCAGGTCCGCTATGGGTTGGCAACCCTGTGCATTGGCGGAGGCGAAGCGGTGGCGGTTGTCTTCGAGCGAGTGTGATAGACGAGGTGCGGATTTCAGGCAACGAAATCCGCACCTTTTTTATAGTGAAACAAACAGGAGGAAACTTATGATCAACAGTGTCGGTGTTCTAGGCGCAGGTCAGATGGGGAATGGCATCGCCCACGTCTTTGCCCAACATGAGCATCAAGTCAAGCTTTATGATATTTCTTCGGCGCAGTTGGAAAAAGGGCTGAAAACCATCGAACAAAACCTTGGGCGGCAGGCCAACAAGGGCGTTATTTCTCAAGACAGTATTCCGGCTATCCTGGGGCGCATCACGATTGCCGGGAGTCTCGGTGATTTCGCCGGGTGCGATCTGGTGATCGAGGCGGTCAACGAGAACGAGAGTCTCAAATTCGATTTGTTTCGCCAGCTCGACGAGATTGTCAAACCCGATGCCATCCTGGCTTCGAATACATCCTCTATCTCGATTACCCGCATCGCGTCAGTAACTCGCCGCCCCGACAAGGTCATCGGCTTGCATTTCATGAATCCAGTCCCTGTCATGCAATTGGTGGAGGTCATCCGAGGGCTGGCGACGAGTAACGAAACATTCAGCACCGCGACCGGTCTGGTGGAAAAACTGGGCAAAGTGACCGCAGTCTCGCAAGATTATCCGGGCTTTATCATCAACCGCATCCTGATGCCAATGATCAACGAGGCAATATTTGCTCTTTACGAAGGAATCGCCACAGCCGAAGACATTGACATGGGGATGAAGCTGGGCACCAATCACCCCATGGGGCCATTGGCGCTGGCCGATTTCATCGGCCTCGATACGACGCTGGCAATCATCAACGTTTTATATGAAGGATTCAAAGACCCGAAATACCGTCCCTGCCCGCTGCTGGTCAAAATGGTGAACGCCGGATACCTGGGCAAAAAATCGGGGCGAGGGTTTTATAAGTATTAGCGTATATTCGGAGTGCAGGCTTCAGCCTGCCAACATTTGCGGGCTAAAGCCCGCACTCCGGGAATTCAGAGAGGAGACGGACAAACTATGAAATTCATTCTGCTCGAAGTGACCGACGGCATCGGCGTGTTGACCATCAACCGCCCCGAAAGCCTGAACGCGCTCAACAGCGACGTTCTGGCGGAGATGGAGATCGCCTTGCACGATTGGGATCGCGACGACGCCGTGAAAGTAGTGGTGATCGCCGGCGCGGGCGGTAAAGCCTTCGTCGCCGGCGGCGATATCAAAGCCATGCTCCCGATGGATGCCCGCGATGCGCTGGCGTTCAGCCGTATGGGACAACGGCTCGTGCTCTCGATCGGCGAGATGAAAAAGCCGGTCATCGCCGCAGTCAACGGATATGCGTTGGGCGGCGGATTGGAGTTGGCTTTGGCCTGTGATTTTATCTACGCCGCGGAAAACGCAAAACTTGGTTTGCCGGAGACGACCCTGGGAACGATGCCCGGCTTCGGCGGGACGCAGACTCTCTCCCGGTTGATCGGCCCCAACCGGGCCAAGGAATTGATCTTCACCGGCAAATCGCTGACAGCCCAGCAGGCTAAAGCATGGGGCATTGTCAACGAAGTCTACCCGGCAGATGAATTGCTGCCCAAAGTCATGGAAACCGCCCGGTTGATTGCCTGTAACGGTCCGGTCGCCGTTGCCACGGCCAAAGATGCCATCGTCAACGGTGCAGGCTTGACCCGCGAAGATAGCCTGCGTTACGAAAGCGCCCTGTTTGCGCCGCTCTTCGCCACAGAAGACCTGAAAGCAGGTATGCAGGCGTTTACCGAGAAACGCAAAGCAAATTTCAAAGGCCGCTAGTCTTATACCGCAAAGCATCCTGAGCGCAGTCGAAGGATGCTGATTAAGGAGAAAACCAATGGATTTCGATCTGAGCGAGGAGCACAAACTGTTGCAGAGCAGCCTGCGTGATTTCGTCGAAAAGGAAGTCAGGCCGCTGGCGGTGGAGATTGACGAGAAGCATCACATCCCAGACGATCTCGTCTCGAAGATGTGCGAAATGGGCTTGTTGGGCAGCTATTTGCCGGAGGCTTACGGCGGGGCCGGGCTTGATATTCTGTCCTACACCATCGTGGTTGAGGAAATCTCCAAAGCCTGCGCTTCCAGCGGCATCCTGATTTCCGCTCACACCTCCCTGGCTTGCGATCCCATTCTCCAGTTCGGCTCCGAAGCGCAGAAACAAAGCTATCTCCCATCGCTGGCTTGCGGGCAGAAAGTTGGCTGTTTCCTGCTCACCGAGCCGGAGGCCGGCAGTGATGTGGCAGGCCTGGTCACGGGTTATAAAAAAGATGGCGATGATTTCGTTATCAATGGCAACAAGATTTTCGTCACCAACGGCGGTTACCAGGGAACCGGGATCATTTTCGCCTCGATGGATCGCAGCCTGAAACACAAGGGCATCTCAGCCTTCATCGTTGACCTGCAATCTGAGGGAGCGGAGGTTCTGCGCCACGAGACCAAGCTGGGCATCCGCGGCAGTTTCACGACGACTTTCGCGCTGAATAATCTGCGGGTCCCGGCGGAAAACCTCCTGAGCAGTGAGGGGCAAGGTTTCAAGATTGCGATGGAGACGCTCAACGGCGGACGGATTGGAGTGGCCGCCCAGGCGCTCGGGATCGCGGAGGGCGCGTTCGAGCGAGCGCTGGCTTACTCGAAGGAGCGCAAACAGTTTGGCCGCCCGATCAGCGACCAGCAGACGATCCAGTTCAAGCTGGCGGATATGTTCACCCGCATCGAGACCAGCAAATTGCTCACTTACCGGGCTGCCTGGCTCAAAGGGAACGGCCGGCCCTACGCGGTCGAGTCAGCGCTGGCCAAGCTGCACGCCTCGGAGACGGCGACTTACGTCACCAAAGAGGCCATCCAGATTCACGGCGGATACGGATTCATCACCGAGTATGAGGTCGAACGCATGTACCGCGATGCCAAGATCACCGAGATTTACGAGGGTACCAGCGAAATCCAGCGGTTGATCATCTCGCGGGCGCTGCTACAATGAGGTATGAGCGTCACTGCGAGCGTTCTTCGCGAAGCAGTCTCCCAGTTGATGATGAGATTGCTTCAGCAAAAAACGCCTCGCAAAGACAGCACCACTGATTTCGGTTGGAGATTGATTGATGGATGCGACGAGAGAAATCTACTGGAATGTTGGGCACGGTGTCCAGCTGCCGATGTACCTGTTCACCGTGCTGACCTTCGCGATCTTTGCCTACGGGTTCTACCGGCGTGTCCGAGTCTACCGGCTGGGGCAACCCCTGCCGCGGCTGGATCAACTGCCGCGGCGTTTTGCCCGTTTGATCGGACGCGCTTTCGGCCAGCTTCGGTTGATGCTGGTCAAGCTGCCGGGATGGACGCACTCATTCCTGTTTTGGGGGATGTTGCTGCTTTTTATCGGCACATTGCTCATCATGCTCCAGGTTGATTTCCTCCAGCCATTATTCGCTGTTACCTTTCTGAAAGGCACATTCTACAAGATTTACTCGCTGACCCTCGACATCGCCGGGTTCGTCGTTTTTGTCATGCTGTTCGGTTTTGCCGTGCGGCGCTTTTGGCGCAAGCCCAAGGGGTTGGAGACCATCCGGGACGATCATCTCATTTTCTGGTTGCTGATCGCCATTTTGTTCACCGGTTTCCTGCTCGAGGGGGCGCGCATGGCTGTCACTGAAGTCAAACCAAACCCCGGTCTTGCGATTCTCTCACCAGTCGGGCTGCTGGTTGCAAAACCCCTGGCGGGATTGGACGAAAGTGTGATCCGGGGGATTCACATCGTTACCTGGTGGGTTCACTTCTTCCTGGTGATGGGTTTCATCGCCGTTATTCCCTTCACGAAGCTGCGCCATCTTTTTACCACGCCGGTCAATTATCTCTTCGCCGATTTGCGGCCAAAGGGCGCTCTTGCTACGATCAATCTTGAGGCGGAGGTTGACCATTTTGGGGCGGCGAAAGTTGCCGACCTGGCCTGGAAAGACATTTTCGACGCCGACGCCTGCACAGCGTGCAAACGCTGCCAGGATCGCTGCCCGGCCTGGGCGACCGGTAAACCCCTCTCACCGATGAAAGTCGTGCAGCAGATCGGCGAAGTGGCGTTCGGCGACCCGCAAGCCAGCCTGATCGAGACTGTGACCCCGGAAGCGCTGTGGGCCTGCACCACCTGCTATGCCTGTCAGGACATCTGCCCGGCGGATATCGAGCACGTCAACAAAATCCTGGAAATGCGCCGTAACCTGGTGCTCATGGAGGGATCATTCCCCGGTGACGAAGTGATGGCGGCGGTCAACAACCTCGAAGTCAACAGCAACCCCTTCGGGATGGCCTTCGCCAGCCGAGGCGAGTGGGTCAACGGATTAAACGTGCAAATTATGGGCGAGGGCGGCGAGGTGGATGTGCTTTATTTCGTCGGTTGTTTTGCTTCGTTCGACCAGCGCAACCAGGCCATTGCCCGCAGTTTCGTCAAAATCTGCAACGCCGCCGGAATCAAGGTGGGCATCCTGGGCAAAGAGGAAAAGTGCTGCGGTGAGCCGCTGCGCAAACTGGGTAACGAATATCTCTACCAGCAGGTTGCCATCGAAAACATCGAGAAGTTCAGGGCTTACGGAGTCACCAAAATTGTCACCACCTGCCCGCACTGTTTCAACACACTCGGCTATGACTACCGCGATTTGGGCTTCGATGTGGAGGTCGAGCATTACACCGTCTTCCTCGACCGGCTCTTCCGGCAGGGAGCGCTGCAGCTCAAGCCGCAGACCTTCGACCTGACCTACCATGATTCGTGTTACATTGGGCGCTACCGGGGGATTTATGACCAGCCGCGAGATGCCCTGCGCGCCGCCGGAGGGATCATCCACGAGATGGAGAAAACTAAATCCGAGAGTTTCTGCTGCGGCGGGGGCGGCGGCCTGGTCCTGGCCGAGGAAAAGACCGGCAAACGTATCAACGTCGAGCGGGTGGGCATGGCCCAACTCACCGGAGCGCCGATGCTGGTCTCGAACTGCCCATTCTGCCTGACGATGTTCGAAGATGGCATCAAAACGGGTGGGAGTGAGGGCCAGTTGCAAGCCCGCGACCTGGCAGAGATCATCGCTGAAAGGATGACCGATCATTGACTAAACACAAAGGACACGCAAGGGTATCACAAAGGTGAAAATAAGGAAAATCATTTATAAGGCCTTTGTATCCTTCGTGAAAAACTTGGCGACCTTTGTGTTTCAAAATCTCGAACAATATACCGAATGAACCTATGAAACTATACAATATTCTCAGCAACCACTATGCCCTCGACGGCGGCGCGATGTTCGGGAACGCGCCGAAAGCGCTCTGGTCCCGTTGGATGCCGCCGGACGAGCAGAACCGTCTGCGCATGGCGACACGCGCCATGCTGGCGGTCACAACCAAAGATGTGATCCTCTTCGAGGCGGGCATTGGCGCCTATTTGGAGCCAAAACTGCGTGAGCGCTTTGGCGTAACCGAGCCGGAGCACATGCTGCTCAAATCCCTGGCGCAGCGCGGCGTCTCCGAGATGGATGTCACCCACATCTTTCTCTCGCACCTCCATTTCGATCACGCTGGCGGACTGTTCAGCGCGTGGCAGGATGGACGCAAGCCTGACTTGCTCTTCCCCAACGCCCGCTATTTCGTGGGCGAGACGGCCTGGGAACGCGCTACCCATCCCGTCATGCGCGACCGGGCTTCGTTCATCCCGGCGCTCCACCAAAAACTGGAGGACAGCCAGCGCCTTTCGTTGATCAGAAAAGGCGAAGCCTTTTCGTTCGACGGGCTTGAGCTGCGTTTCTTCCAGAGCGACGGCCACACCCCCGGCTTGCTGTGTTTCGACCTGCGCTTCGGGGAAAACCGCCTGGTTTACGCTTCGGACCTGGCCGCTGGCCGGCCGTGGGTGCATCTGCCCATTACGATGGGCTACGACCGCTGCCCCGAGCAGCTCATGGATGAGAAGTGCGCTATCTTGACCTCGCTGGCAAAAGACGACGGCTGGCTTTTCTACGTTCACGACCCGGATGTCGCCGTTTCCAGAATCCAGGTTGACGAGCCGCGCCAATCTTTTGTGGCGGTTGAACACCAACCGGAGTTGGTCATGTAAATGGTCTTTTAATCACGAATGGGCACGAATAAGGGAATGACACGAATCAAAAATAAAAATTTCATCCATTTGTGTCATTCGTGATCGAAATGATTGTTGACAGGAGTATCTCATGTTCGATCAAAAACGACTGGCCGCCTTGCGGGAAGCTCAGTCTCGATGGGAAAAATCATCCCCCTCGGGCGAGCGACCAGCCAAATTTATCACCGCTTCCTCGGAGGAGATAAATCGCCTCTACTCGCCGCTCGATCTGCCAGATTTCGATTATCTCGACGATCTCGGCCTGCCGGGCGAGTATCCGTACACGCGCGGCATTCACGCCACCGGCTATCGGGGCCGGCTGTGGACGATGCGCCAGTTCGCCGGTTTTGGCTCCGCAGAAGAATCCAACGCCCGCTACAAGTACCTGCTCGGCCAGGGGAGCGGGGGACTCTCGATCGCCTTCGATTTACCGACCCTCATGGGCTACGACACCGACGCCCCGGAAGCCATCGGTGAGTTCGGCAAGTGCGGCGTGGCGATCAGCTCGCTGCGGGATATGGAAATCTTGCTGGACGGTATCCCGTTGGGCCAAATTTCCACCTCGATGACGATCAACTCCCCGGCAGCTATCCTGTGGGCCATGGTCATCGCCGTCGCCGAAAAGCAGGGCGTCTCCCCAGATAAACTGCGCGGCACGCTTCAAAACGACATTCTCAAGGAATACATCGCCCAGAAGGAATATATCTTCCCGCCGGAGCCTTCGATGCGCCTGGTGGTGGACACGATGGAATACGGCGCGCAGCACGTCCCGCAGTGGAACACCATCTCCATCTCCGGCTACCACATCCGCGAGGCGGGCAGCACCGCCGCCCAGGAATTGGCCTTCACCCTGGCAGACGGGATGGAATACGTGCGCTGGGGCATCACCCGCGGCATGGACGTGGACGAGTTCGCTCCGCGCCTGTCGTTCTTCTTCAACGCCCACAACGACTTCTTCGAGGAGATCGCCAAATACCGCGCTGCGCGGCGCATCTGGGCCAAAGAGATGCGCGACACGTTCCACGCCAAAAACCCGCGTTCCTGGCTGATGCGCTTCCACACCCAAACCGCCGGGATGACGCTCACCGCTCAGCAGCCGGAGAACAACATCGTGCGCGTGGCGCTCCAGGCGCTGGCGGCGATTTTGGGCGGCTCGCAATCCCTGCACACCAACTCGATGGACGAAGCCCTGGCGCTCCCGTCCGAAAAGGCAGTGACGATTGCATTGCGTACCCAGCAGATCATCGCCTCCGAGTCGGGCGCAGCGAACACGGTGGACCCGCTGGGCGGCGCGTTCTTCGTCGAGGCGCAGACCAACCGCCTCGAGGTGCAGGCGCGTGAATATTTCGAGCGCATCGAGGATCTGGGCGGCGTGCTACCCGCGATTGCCAGAGGCTTTTTTCAAACTGAAATTTCTGACGCCGCTTATCGCTACCAGCGCGAGGTTGACAGCCACGTTCGCACCATCGTCGGCGTGAACGATTACGTGGACGAGAAGCCGCTGACCATCCCCATTTTACAGATGGACCCGGTCGGTTACGCCCGCCAGATCGAGCGGTTGAAAAATCTGCGCCAGGAGCGCGATAACGGGCGTACCGGCCAGGCCCTCGACCGCCTGCGGCTGGCCTGCCAGGGTACGGAGAACACCATGCCGCACTTGCTGGACTGCGTGCGGGCCTACGCCACGCTGGGCGAGATCGTGAATGTAATGAAAGAGGTGTTCGGAATGTACACAGAGCCGGTGTGGATATAGATCAAGGGATAGGGGATAAGGGCGTTGCAGACCATATCCCCTTTCCCCCTGTCCCTTATTCCCTTTCCCTTGAACCGAAGGAGTCCCATTTATGAAAATCCTCGTTTGTATCAAGCAAGTCCCCGATATGGAATCTCGTTTCAAAGTGAATGCCGATGGCGTGTGGTACGACGAGCGCGACCTCGCCTTCCGCATGAACGAGTACGATGAATACGCCGTCGAGCAGGCTGTGCGCATCAAAGAGCAGTTGGGCGGCGCGGCCGACATTACCATCCTCTCGATTGGCCCGGCGCGGGTGGTCGAAGCGATCAAAAAGGGGATGGCGATGGGCGGAGACCGGGGGGTACATGTCAAGGATGATTCACTCGCCCAAAGAGACCCCTGGCAACTGGCTTCAACCATTGCCGCGTTTGCCCGCTCCAAGAATTTCGATCTGATCTTCACTGGGATGCAATCCCAGGATCGCGGCTCGACCCAGGTTGGCGCAATCCTGGCTGAACTGCTCGGTTATGCCTGCGCCACCACGTTGATCGGCTTCGAGCTGAACGGCGATGTGGTGACTGCCCGCCGTGAGCTGGAGGGGGGCGTCAAAGCCATCGTGAGGTTCAGACTCCCGGCGGTTGTCACCTGCCAATTGGGTTTGAACACGCCTCGTTACCCGACTCTCCCCAACATCATGAAAGTCAGGCAAAAAGAGCTGCTGGCCTTCCCGGTTGCTGATTTTCTGACCGAGGAAAGCCTGACCATCACCGAAAAAATGTACTTGCCCGAGAAGAAAGGCCGCGCACGCGTGCTCGAAGGCGACGTCAGCCAACTGGCCGATCAACTGCTGGCCATCCTGAAAGAGAAAACCACGGTGCTGAGGTGACCATGAAAACACTGTTGATCTGTGAGTACCGGCAGGGCAAACTGCTCGATGTCTCCTACGAATTACTGGCTTTTGCCGAACGCCTTGGCGCAGACAAAGCCATGCTGCTGATCGGCGACGAATCGCAAGCGCCGAAATTTGGCGGCAAAGTCTACCTGGCCGATGCCGGAAAATACGGCGAATACAACCCGGACGCCCACAAGCAGATCGTGCTGGAGGCTGCCCGGCGAGAGCAAGCTGATCTCATCGTTTTTGTTCATTCATCCTACGGGTGGGATTTGGCACCGCAGGTGGCCGCGTCCCTGCGGTGCGCGCAAGTTTCGGAGATTGTCGGGGTGGTGGAGAGCAAATTCGAGGTCGCCGCCTGCAACGCCAAGCTGCGCCGCATCGCTACGCCGAAAACGCCGCAGGCGGCGCTGACCATCCAGGCCGGGGCTTTCGGCTACCGGGGCGAAGCCCAGGGAACGCCGCAAATCGAGCGGATCGAGATCCCCGCCGGGCCGGCGCGCATCGAGTTCGTCGGCTACGAGGCTGCGGAAAAGAAAGAATTGGATCTCGCGAAAGCCGATGTGATCGTCAGCGCAGGGCGCGGCGTTGGGAAAAAGGACAATGTGACCGCTATCGCCGCGCTGGCAAAGGCGCTGGGCGGCGAGTTGGGCGCGACCCGCCCGGTGGTGGATGCGGGCTGGGTCGAGCACAGTCATCAGGTTGGCTCTACCGGGCAAGTTGTGTCGCCGAAATTGTACGTGGCGTGCGGCGTCTCGGGGGCGATCCATCATCTCGCCGGGATGAAGAATTCCGAGTTCATCGTAGCCATCAACAAGGATAAAGATGCCCCCATCGGCGAGGTGGCGGATGTGCTGGTCGTTGCCGATGTGATGCAGCTCGTCCCCGCGCTTACGGCAAAATTGGCGAAGTGAAAACTTAAACACGAAGGGCACAAAAGGTATCGCAAAGGAACACAAAGGAAAAAATTAAACTTCGTGGCCTTCGTAAATCCTTCGTACCCTTTGTGTTTCAAAAGGACCTCGCCCCAAAAGCATAAGCTCTCACGGATAGCCACTATGAACTTTGACCTGACCGAAGAACAAAAACTGATCCAGGAAACCGCCCGCGCCTTTGCCCAAACCGAGCTTGAGCCGGTTGCCGCCCGCCTCGATCAGACCGGCGACCGGGAGATTTTCCTGGGCAACCTCAAAAAACTGGCTGAATTGGGTTTCATGGGGTTGAATATCCGCGAAGAATACGGCGGCGCGCAGGCTGGGATGATCGCTTTCAGCTTGGCGCTGACCGAGATCGCCCGCGCCTGCGCCTCGACCGCTGTCACCGTGTCGGTCTCCAACCTGGTGTGCGAGGTCATCCAGTCGGTGGGGACGGAAGCCCAGAAGCGAGCCTACATCCCGAAGATCTGTTCGGGCGAGAATGCCGCCGGGAGTTTTGCCCTCACCGAGGCCGGCGCAGGCTCCGACCCGGCGGCGATGACGACGACCGCCACGCTCGATGGGGATGCGTGGGTGCTGAACGGCTCGAAGCGGTTCATCAGCAGCGCGCCTTACGCGGGTGTGTTTGTCGCCTGGGCTGTGACCGACAAAACCGCCCCAAAGGGTAAGGGCATCAGTTGTTTCCTCGTGGAGGCCGAGAGCGAGGGATTGGTCATCGGCAAAGCTGAAGAGAAAATGGGCCAGCACGCCTCCGCCACGAACGAGATTCTGTTCAACGACTGCCGCATCCCGAAGGATGCGTTGTTGGGCCAGATCAACGGCGGGCTGCGCGTGGCCGTGGGCGAGCTGACCGGTGGGCGGGTCGGCATCGGCTCGCTGGCGTTGGGAATCGGGCTGGCGGCAATGGATTACGCCACCCGCTACGCCCAGGAGCGCATCCAGTTCGGGCAAAAGATCGCCAATTTTCAGGCGATCCAATGGATGATCGCCGATTCTTATACTGAGCTTGAGGCGGCGCGCCTGCTATTGATGCAGGCCGCGTTTCGCCGCGACCAGGGCCAATCCTTCGTCCGGGAAGCCGCCATGGCCAAGCTGTTCGCTACCGAGGCTGCCAACCGCGCCTGCTACACCGCCCTGCAAATGATGGGCGGCTACGGCTACTCGCGGGATTTCCCCCTCGAGCGCTACGCCCGCGACGTGCGCGTCACCTCGATCTACGAAGGCACCAGCGAGATTCAAAGATTGATCATCGCCAGGGAGATACTCAAAAATGTTAATCACGAATAGCACGAATCAAATAAAAATTCATTCGTGGAATTCGATTATTCGTGTAATTCGTGATTGGATTTGTCCAATTGTCAGCCAAAGAAAAAGGAGATAGCTTATGCAACCAGTCTACGTTGTTTCGGGAGGGGTGTCCCGCTTCGTCAAAGCCCGCCCCGATAAAACTTTTCAGGCTCTTGTGAAAGAGGCCTACGATTACGCCCTCGCCGACCTGGGGATCGAGCACCCTCAATTCGTCGAGCTGGTGGATGGCAGCGTCGCCTCGTATTTTTCCGACCATTTCACTCGCCAACTGATGGCGGGCATCATGGTGCAGGATTACCTGGGTTTGGTTCCCAAGCCATCCCATCGGGTGGAGGGTGGGGGCGCCACCGGGGGCATCTGTTTCCAGGAAGGATGGAAAGCCGTCGCATCCGGGTATATGGACATCTGCCTGGCATACGGCTTCGAGACGATGAGCCACGTCGAGACCTGGAAGGGCAACGAGTTCATCGCCCTCGCCTCCGATGTCTCGTTCGATTACCCGGTAGGCGGCTTCTACTCCGGTTACTACGCCATGATGGTCACGCGTCACATGGCTGAATTTGGGACAACCGTCGAGCAGCTCGCTCACGTTTCCGTCAAGAATCACATCAACGCCTACCACAACCCGTATGCCCAAAAGCGAGAGCGCCTGACCATCGAGGATGTGCGCTCGTCGCCGATGGTAGCCTGGCCGCTCACCCGGCGCGACATCTGCGTGATGAGCGACGGCGCGGCCTGTGTGATTTTCTGTTCCGAAGCCGGGCTGGAGAAACTGGAGAAAGCCGCCGGGCGCAGGCTGCCGCGTGTGCGCGTCGCCGGCATCGGGCGCGGCACCGACGCCATGCGCATGGCTGACCGGCCGCACCAATCTTACGATGATTTCTATAAATTCAACGCGCTGCCCAACGAAATGGACACTGGAGCGCGAGCATACTACAAAGACCTGTGGGAAAAGGGATTCCGCTACCCGGGTGTTCACTCGTTCCGGGCGGGACGCATGGCGTCGCGGGAAGCCTATAAAAATGCCGGGGTCGCCGATCCCCTCCACGAAATTGACTTCGTCGAATTGCACGACGCCTACACATCGTCGGAAGTGCAAACCTACGAAGATATGGGATTGTGCCGCTATGGGGAGGGCGGGTCGTTCGCGGCCAGCGGGAAAACGTTCATGCCGGGCATCGAATACGGGCTGAACCTGACCGAAAAACCGGTGTGCCCGGTCAATCCATCCGGCGGGCTGATCGCCTGCGGCCACCCGGTTGGCGCGACCGGGCTGATGCAAGGCGTCTTCGCCCTGTGGCAATTGCAGGGCACGATCGCCAAGCATTTTGGCGACCCGGCCTTGCAGGTGTCAAATGCCAAACGCGGTGCAATCCACTCCCACGCGGGCACCGGCACTTATGTGACGGTCAGCATCATGGAAAAAGCGGAATAGATTTCACCACAAAGGATACAAAGGAACAAAGTATTTACACCTTTGTGCCCCTTCGTGGCCTTCGTGGTGAAAAAGATAAAATCAGGAGTATCCCCATGTCAGAAAAAGAATTTCCTCAGAGAATTGAAGATGACCTTTCGGGAACCGTGGTATTCAACATCCCCTTCCCAACCGGCGACGATTTATCGGTTCTCAAACAAATGTCGCCCATCGTGATCAAGTATCCCTACTCGATAGACTACAACTTCTCTTACGGCCAGGATTCGCCTTTCTTCGCGGCCCTGGCCAATAAACGTTTTATCGTCTGCCGAGAGCCAGAGACCGGTTACACCTACGCCAACCCACGCGGCCACGATATGTACACCGGCAAGGAGACCGAATGGGTGGAGATCGAGCCGAAGGGCGAGATTCACGCCTTCACCACCTGTTATTTCGGCTCGGAGGCTTTTTTGCCCGAGACGCCTTTCGTGCTGATCCTGGTCAAATTCCCCGAGTGCGACACGCTGTTCCTGGGCCGGCTGATTGGCGTCAATCCCGACGACGCCAACCTGGATTGGATTGGCAAGACGGTGCGCGGGCGCTTCCTGCGAAACGCCAAACTCAAGCCGACCGATATTTACTTCAACCTGGTGGAATGAGCTGATGCCGCAGCCCCAGTTCCCGTTCAACCAGTCCATCGTCTGGCGGCCCGACGAGGCGACGATTCAGCGCAGCCGGCTCAAACGCTTCATGGATCGTCACGGTTTGGCGACGTTCGATGAATTGCTCACACGCTCGACCAGCGACATCGCCTGGTTTTGGGAGGCGGTCTTCGCCGACCTGGGCATCGAATTTTACGAGCCGTACCGGCAGGTGGTGGACCTCTCAAGGGGGATAGAATTCCCTGCCTGGTGCGTGGGCGGCAAACTGAACATCGTTCACAACTGTCTCGACAAATGGATGGGTACGCCCACCCAAAATCGGGCCGCTCTGCGCTCGGAGGGGGAGGATGGGGCTGTTCGGCTGCTATCGTACCGCGACCTGTACCGGGAAGTCAACCGGGTCGCCGCCGCGCTGCGCGCCGCCGGATTGGGCAAAGGCGACGCCATCGGGCTGTATATGCCGATGATCCCGGAGATTGCTATCGCGCTGCTGGCGATTGCCAAGATCGGGGCCGTCATCCTGCCGCTGTTCTCCGGCTTCGGCTCGGGGGCCATCGCCGCCCGGCTGGCCGACGCGGGTGCAAAAGCTGTTTTTACTGCCGACGGCATGACACGGCGCGGGAAACCCATCCCGATGAAGCCCATCCTCGATGAGGCTATTGACAATCTCCCCTCAGTCCAAAAGGTGATCGTCTATCCCCGGTTGGGAAGCAATATTCCAATGAGCGCCCCGCGCGATGTTCTTTGGGATGATTTCATCGCCAACCAGCCCGCCGAATCGCCTACCGAGCGCACCGAGGCGGAAGACCTGCTGATGATCATCTATACCAGCGGCACCACCGGGAAGCCGAAGGGTACGGTTCACACCCATTGCAGTTTTCCCATCAAGGGCGCGCAAGATATGGCGCACGGTTTCGATATCCAGGCGGGCGATACCCTGTACTGGATGACGGATATGGGTTGGATGATGGGACCGTGGGAAATATTCGGCGCGCTGCTCCTGGGGGCGAGTGTACTCCTTTATGATGGCGCTCCCGATTTCCCCAGGGTTGACCGCGTTTGGGAGCTGATCTCCCGGCACGGGGTCACCTGCCTGGGGGTCGCGCCCACCTTCGTACGCAGCGTTATGCAATATGGCAACGATCCGGTTTTACGCCACGATCTGAGTTCCCTGCGCATCCTGGGCTCGACCGGCGAGGCGTGGAATCCTGACCCGTGGCTGTGGTTCTTCGAGACCATCGGGAAAGGCCGCCTGCCGATCATCAACTACTCCGGCGGCACCGAGATCGGCGGCGGCATCCTGCTGAACAATGTGCTCACCCCGCTCAAACCGTGCGCTTTTTCCGGCCCGCCGCCCGGCATGGCGGCAGATGTGGTGGACGAAGGCGGCAGCCCGCTGCGCGGCGTCGTCGGCGAGCTGGTGGTGCGCCAGCCGTGGATCGGCATGACGCGCGGCTTCTGGCAAGACCGGGAACGTTATCTGCAAACCTACTGGGAGCGGTTCCCCGGTCTGTGGGTTCACGGAGATTTCGCCGCGATTGACGCCGACGGCCAATGGTTCATTTTGGGTCGCTCCGACGATACGATTAAAGTCGCCGGCAAGCGGGTCGGCCCGGCGGAGATCGAAAGTGTGCTTGGCAGTCATCCTGCTGTGACCGAAGCCGCCGTCATCGGCATCCCCGACGAGATCAAAGGCCAGGCGGCGGTCGCCTTCGTCGTGCTGCGTAAGGGCGTCGCGCCGACCGATGGGCTGCGCTCAGACTTGAAAAAGCTGGTTGCCAAAGAATTGGGCAAGCCGCTGGCGCCCAAAGATGTGCTCTTTGTATCCGACCTGCCCAAAACACGCAACGCCAAAGTCATGCGGCGCATCATCCGGGCGGCCTACCTGGGCGAGCCGCCCGGCGACTCGAGCGCGCTGGTCAACCCCGAAGCGATCAAGGAGATACAACAATGGATTCCCAGATGACCGACGAGCATTTATTGATTCGACAGATGGTGAGGGATTTTGCCGAAAAGGAGATTGCGCCGCGCGCCGAAGAAATAGATGCGACCGATGAATTTCCTGCTGATCTCTTCCGCCGGATGGGGGAGCTGGGCATCCTGGGGATTCCATTCCCGGAGGCGGAAGGCGGCTCTGGCGGCGACTACATTGGCTTGATCATTGCCATGGAGGAGATCGCCCGCGTTTCTGGCTCGGTCGCCATCATCTTCGACGCGCACACCTCACTGTGCTGCGAGCCGATTTCTCTGTTCGGCACGCCGGAGCAGAAGCGGAAGTATCTGCTCCCCCTGGCGCACGGCGAAAAGATCGGCGCGTTCGGCCTGACCGAACCGCAGGCTGGCTCTGACGCCGGAGCTACGCTCACCCGCGCGGTCCGCGATGGCGATGAGTGGGTTATCAATGGCCGCAAGATTTTCATTACCAACGGTTCCCTCGCCGACATGGTCATCATCACCGCCAAAACCGATCCCGACAAAGGGACGGCCGGTATCTCATCGTTCATCGTCGAAAAAGGCACACCCGGTTTTCAGCCAGGACGGAACGAGAAGAAGATGGGACTGAAAGGGTCAGTGACTTCCGAATTGCTCTTCGAGAACTGCCGCATCCCGGCGGGTAATCTTCTCGGACGGGAAAACGAAGGCTTCAAGCAATTCCTGGCCACCCTGGATGCGGGGCGGGTGGCAATTGCAGCCATGGCTCTTGGCCTGGCGCAAGGTGCGTTCGATAAATCGGTGGCTTACGCCAAGGAACGGGTTCAATTCAACCGGCCGATTGCCCAATTCCAGGCCATCCAATGGATGATTGCCGAAATGGCGACGGAAATCGAGGCGGCGCGATTGATGGTCAACCGGGCGGGGATGCTCAAAGACCACGGCGAGCCGTTTACGAAGGAAGCCTCGATGGCGAAACTCTTCGCTACCGAAATGTCGGAGCGGGTGTGCCACAAAGCCATCCAGATTCATGGCGGGTACGGTTATATCCGGGATTATGCCGTCGAGAGGATGTACCGCGATCAGCGGCTGTGCGCCATCGGCGAGGGCACCAACGAAATCCAGCGGCTGGTCATTGCCCGGCAGGTGTTGGGGATAGAGAAGGGATAGAGGGCAAGGGATCGCGTGAAAATCACCATTTTGACTTACGGCTCGCGCGGCGACGTGCAGCCTTATGTCGCCCTGGCGCTCGGTTTGCAAAAAGCCGGGCACAGCGTGCGGCTGGCCGCGCCGCATCGGTTCGACGATTTTGCCGGGCAGCATCAAATCCCATTTGCCCCCCTGCCGGGTGACCCCGGCGAGATGAGCGCCATTTTCAATAACGCCGGAAACAACGTGTGGGGCATGGTCAAGGGGATTGCCGATTATGTCTTTTCCATCGCCGAGCCGGTTTTCCGCGCCGCACTGGCTGCCTGCGACGACGCCGATCTCATCGTCCATTCGTTCCTCTTCACCACCGGCGGCCATTCATTAGCGCGGCAGCGCGGCATCCCCGACGTGTCGGTGCAGACCTTCCCGATCTTCGCCCCGACGCATGCCTTTCCGATGGTGGCGTTGGCAGGTTTACGGCCAGGTGCGATGAGTTATCTGTCCCACTGGCTTGGAACGCAAATCTTTTGGCGTGTCGGAAATTTAGGATATCGAAGGCTGCGCCGGACAGCCCCGGACATCTTTGGTATTAAATTGGTTTGGCCCTTCGATCGTTCACGCTCGATCCAGACGCCGCTGCTTTTCGCATACAGCCCGACGCTTCTCCCTTGGCCCGCTGATTGGAATTTCCCCCACATTCAAATCACTGGATACTTGTTCCTCGACACGCCGGAAAGCTATCAGCCTCCACCGGAGCTTGCAGCTTTCCTCGCCAGTGGGGATGCCCCGGTGTGTGTGACGTTTGGAAGCATGGTCAATCGAGAAGCAGAGCGCATAGATGCCATCGTCCGCGCTGCGCTTGCACAGGCCGGGCAACGCGGCGTCATTTTGACTGGATGGAGCGGAAAACGGCCCGCTGAACCCGGTGAGAATCTGTTCTACCTGGAGGCCGCACCGCACGATTGGCTATTTCCGCGCTGCAAGGTAGTCATTCACCATGGAGGCGCGGGGACGACTGCGGCTGGCCTGCGCGCCGGGATTCCGAACATTGTCGTACCTCACGGGGTTGACCAGCCGTTTTGGGGGAGGCGGGTCGCCGCGGCAGGGGCGGGGCCGGCTCCCGTTGATTTGAAGAAACTTACAGTCGAATCGTTGACTACCGCGTTAATGCAAGCCGATCAACCCGCGATTCGAGGGCAGGCGCAGGGGATTGGCCGCCTGATCCGCGTCGAAGATGGGGTAGGGGAGGCGGTGCGGCTCATCAAGCAGCGCGCCGTTGCGTTTGAAGGATGGGATAGAACCAGAGCAGCAGCCTGTTGAAATGTGCTTTGAATGCAATTGGACGTGTCGTTTCCGGTGGGGTGGGGGAGGAGGGCAGTTATCTGTCAGCAGTGGCAGCGATTCGATTTTGAAAGGTGTCAATGCCTTCGAGGCGCTTCAATCATTGATCGGAAAGCCCGCTCTACCTACCATCTGTGAGCGATCCATCCCAATTGACTTTTTGATATCCGCCCTATATACTGTAAATAATGCTCACTAGGGTAGTTTCAATATAAGTTGATTTACACCACAACAAATCCCATCTCAGAAATATACTTCGCCAACCGCCCGCACCGCTGCCCATCCTAAGGAGGCTTCCCATGTCTCACTTGCGTGGTTTGTTTATCCTGGTGCTCTTGCTCGCCTGGCTCGTTCCGGTTGAAGCGGCCGCTCCAACCCCGGCATTCTTACTACCGCAGGGTGAAATCTGGCCGAACGATTTCCTTATTTCGGACCCATCATGCGCCGACTGTGATGCAAATGGTGTATCGGTGGCGTATAACAACCAGGCTGACCAGTACCTGGTTGTGTGGTCGTTCAGTCAACCGCCCAACAACCAGCAAATATGGGGGCGAATTGTCGAAGCTTCTAACGCAACACTGTTCGGCGACCCCTTCCAGATCTCGATCACTCAAGGGTATCACTTTACTCCGGTGGCAGCCTACAATTACCAGGCCAACGAATACCTGGTGGTCTGGCAGGGGCAGGCATCTGTCGATCCGCTGGACACGGATATTTTTGGCCGACGGGTGTCTGCGACGGGAACCCCGCTGGGGACCGAGGCGGTGCGCTATTCGTACTCGGACCCGGGCAATGCCGGCGGCCCAGGCATCGCCTACAACACACAAGATAACCGCTACTTGATCACCTGGATCTCGGATGTCGAGTTGCTTTCAAGCACCAGGGGCGTTAACCAGCCCGTGATGGCTGGCGGCTCCCCCCCTAACGGGCTGCTTTCAAGCATTAAGATTTATGGACAGCTCGTGTCGGCAGATGGCACCCCCTCCGGCAGCAGCCAGATCATTACGACTGGATCCTGGGAAGCCTACGATTCGGTAACCTATAACAGCCAGGCCAACGAGTACCTGGTAACCTGGGTCACACTGACCGGCCTGGCGGGTGAAGATGTGTACGGGCAGCGCTTGGCGGCGGATGGCAGCCTGGTTGGCCCGACTGCCTTCCAAATCTCATTTATCACCCAAAGCCCACACCACACCTATACCCCGCAGGCAGTTTATAACGTTCAGGAGGATGAATACCTGGTCGCCTGGACCGGGGAGGCGGGCAGCAGCATGGAGATTTCAGCCCAGCTCGTGGATGCGCAGGGCAACCGTCTGGGAGATAACTTCCAGGTATCCGATATGGCTGCCGGTGGAAACCCTTCGCCAGAGGTTGGGTTTTCTGAAGTGGCTTATGACACCCAGGAGAACCAATACCTGGTGGTCTGGAACGGGGTTCGCGACCCCAACGATACGAGTGAAATCTATGGCCAGCTGTTGTCAGCCGACGGGACGCCGGTTGGCGAGGATGATTTCCGCCTTTCAGATATGGGGCCAGAAGGCAGCCTGGATTACTCTGCCGGCTGGCCCGGCCTGGCATACAGCGACCTCAGCGGCTCTTACCTGGCCGTCTGGTATGGCGATGATAACACACCCCCGCTGGTGGTTGAACAATATGAGGTTTTCGGCCAGCTTTACGGCCTACGAGCTGACCTGGCGGTGAGCGGCGGCGAAGACCCTGACCCCGTGGCGGCGGGTGGGACGATTACCTATGCCCTGCATGTGGCCAACAACGGCCCCGACCCCGCAGCAGGGGTACAGATGGATATTACCCTGGACAGCGGGATGGTTTACCAGTCGGTTGACAGCGCGGACTGGTTGTGTGCGGCAGAAGAAGGCTCGGTCCACTGCACCGGGGGTGACATGGCCTCGGGAGCAACGACCGTGCTGAACGTCTTGATCAGTGCACCAACTTCGGGTGCAAGCTGCAGCGTGACGGCGGGTGTGTATGCAGCCAGCCCGCTTGACTCCCTGGCGGCCAATAACTCGCAAACCTTTACCACCACCATCCAGGGAGGGTCGGCACCGACTGATCTGATCATCATCGGCAGCGACTTGCCTGACCCGGTTGCACCGGGCGGGACAATCACCTACACGTTGGAGGTGGGCAACAGCGGCCCCAACCCGGCGGATGAAGTCCAGCTCAACCTGCCGCTGCCTGGCGGGGCAGCCTACCAGTCGGCCAGCGGCTCAGACTGGAACTGCGGCTTCTCGGCTGGTGCTATCCACTGCACAGCCACATCCGTGCTTGGATCGGGTGCCGACTTTCCACTGCAGCTTCTGGTCACCGCTCCGCTGGTCACTGGAACCTTCAACGTAACGGCGGTGGTTTCTTATGCGCTGGCTGATACCAATCCGGACAACAATTCGCTGCCCCTGACCACCTATGTGCAGGAGGAAGCAGCCCAGGCCGACCTGGCTCTCAGCGGTAGCGACTCACCCGACCCGGTCGCCCCGGGTGGAACACTGGTCTATTCCTTTGAGATGAGCAATAACGGGCCCGATCTTGCGGTAGATCCGGAGATGGTCCTCACTTTGCCGCCCGGAGCGGTCTACCAATCATTCAACGGGGCGGGCTGGGCATGTAGTCATGATGCTGCCACGGTTTCTTGTTCCATCCCTGAGCTTGCATCGGGCAGTTCCACAACCCTGCACCTCACCATCACCGCACCACCATCTGTAGATACATGCAGCGCCTCAGCCGCTTTCCTGGCGGCTACCGACGACCCAGCCTATGCGAACAATTACCTGACCCTGACGACGGCCATCCAGGCTGGGGGAATCACGTATCGCATCTCTCTACCGCTTGTGGTGCGGTAACAGCAATTGGAAATGAAATCATGGGTGAGGCTGCCATAGTAGCTAGGAGTACATTTGCGCCTATCGATGCCCACTATTGGTGGGGTAGGGGAGTCTCGTTTTTGATAGGAAAAAGGATGAAAATCAGCTCGGCGCCAACAATTATACGACTCAGTGCTAACTATTATGCAACTCAGTGTCAACTATAATCGACGGGCACCTAAGATTATGTGAACCAACAAGGGGGGATTGACACGAAGGCCAAATCGTTATATCATATTTATGCTTTTGATAAGTTACATTACCATCAACATGGAATTTCTTATGGAAACCCCGTTTACCACCCAAAAAGCCATCCAGAACTACATCGAATCCATCCGGCTGGCGCGCAGCCCAAACACAGCCCGGTCGTATGCGAATGCGCTCAAACTATTTGCGCAGGTGCTGACTGTTCGCAATCTGCCGCCCGAAAATACGCCCCCTGCCGACTTACCCGAAGATTCGATCACCTGGATGGCGGATACTTTGAAACCTTATCTGCCGGCAACTGAGCGATTGTATATGACGGCGGTCATTGATTTTTTCGAATACCTGGAAACCGAAAGGCTCGCCAGTCATAGTCTTACCCGCATTCGGCAATTGGCCCGCCGGCATACGCGCCGCGCCGGGATTCGGCTGCCCCAATTCCCGCGTGACGCCATCGAAAAAGTGCTCGAATATGTGAAAAATATCACTAACTCAGCGACTGACGACGAACCTGAACGGTTACGCGCATTGAGAGACCGGGCCTTCCTGCTCACGCTGGCCGACACCGGGCTGCGCGTTCACGAGGCGTGCAATCTGCGCCGCGGCGATGTGGATTGGAGCGAGTCGCGCGCGGTCGTCATCGGCAAAGGCGACAAGCAGGCCGTGGTACGCTTCTCCAACCGGGCGATCCGCGCCCTGCGGGATTATCTCTCGACGCGGGCGGCGCTGGATGGGTCATCGGGACGCCCCCTCCCCTCCCTGCCCCTCTTCGCCCGGCACGACAAAGGCGCGGGCAAAAAGATCAAGCCGATCACGACTGCCACCGGGCGGAACATCGTCACTCAGCGGGTTACAGAGTCCCTGGGGGCTGAGGCGGTTGGGACGATCACCCCCCACTCGTTCCGGCATTACTTTGTGACCACGGTTCTGCGGGCTTCGGGAAATCTCAAGCTGGCGCAGGAGCTAGCCCGTCACAGCAATCTTTCGACCACATCCCGGTATGCGCACCTAAGCGACGACGAACTGGATAAGGGGTATCACGAGATTTTCGAGGATTAGCCCGCTTACAGCCACCCGTCGAGATGATCCAGCAGCGCATCCAGCCTCGGCAGCAACGCATCGGGCGTTCCGGCGGCTTTTAGCACGGCTTCCACATCCTCCGCAAAATCCACCGGTAAGCTGGCGCAGTGATCCAGTGCGTAAGTCACCATGCGCTTTTCGCCGGGGTGCAGCACTCGGTTGTATGCAAAAATGATGTCAAAATAACTGGCCAGCAGCCCCGCCAGCCGGTGATTGATGCTGACCAGGTCGCCGCGCTGGACTGCTTTTTCTATCTGGAAATAATAACAGGGAATGATCTGCCGCAAGACGGCATGATTGCGGGCGATGATCGCCTGCCGCAGGGGTTCGGGATACTCCTGGGCTGCTTGGGCCTGGAGGGATCGGAACCACCCCAGGGGATCGAACAACACCTGGGATTGCCTGACGGTATGCACAAAACACGTGCTGTAACCCAAACTCGGCTGATGTTCCACCCAGGCCCGATTTATTTGATCTGCCATCCAGCCCGCTTCAAAGTAAACCACGTCCACCTCGATGCCGGTCTCGGCGTCGAACCACTCGTCGCCCGGCCCCCAGTTGTCGAGGCCCAGGTCGGCGCGGCGCGCCCCGCCGGCCTGGGCCATCAACGCCTGCCGGTCGGCGAGAGCCATCAGCGGGGGATCGTAATATACGTAATAGTCAATGTCGGAGTGCGAGTCGGTGGCGCCGGTGGCGCGCGAGCCGCGCAGGGCGAGCGCGCGCACCTGCGGGAAAGCCGCAAACAAACGCGTCAACCGTTCGATCAGTGATTGGACAGGGGAAGATTTATCAGCCATAGTGATTTCAGAATCGGAACCCGCTTGCAAACAATGTTTTTCTAAACACGAAGGTTACAAAGGATTTCACGAAGGCTACAAAGGTTTTCACTTTCTTGACCTTCGTGGCGACCTTTCGTGCCCTTTGTGTTTAATTTTTCTCGTACGCCTTGATCGCCAGCCCGGCGGTGACGCTGTTGAATACCGCCGAGGTTTTCACCCGTTCGGGGCCAAAGATACGGTTGAGCATCCCCGTAAACACGGGGATATTGGACGATCCGCCGGTTTTGACCACCGCATCAATCTGGTCAACGGATAGACCCGAAGTGTGCAGTGTTTCGAGCAGCACCGCCTCGATCTGCTCACGGTAGGTTTGAATATCCTTCTCGAATTGATAGCGGGTGTACAACTCCCACAAATCAATGTTGGTTGCTTTTAGATTGATCGCAGTCGCACCCTGGCTGGACAGGGCGATCTTGGCCGATTCGACCGTGTTGTAGAAAGAAAAGGCCAGGTCGTTGAAGATCAATGCTTCGAGCGCTTTCAACTGGACGGGAGCCTGCCGCTCGAGGATGGCGCGTTCGAGGTTGCCGCGCGCCAGGGGAGTGCTCAAATCCGGCAGGGCCGCCCAATCGGCGACGGCGTTGATCAACTCGGCGATTTCGGGGGCAAAGCTGCCCCGCCCCTTGCCGAAGTGCGCCAGCATCCGCTGCTGGATGATCGCCCGGTCGAAGTCGCTCCCGGCGACGCTGATGCCGCCGCTGGCGTACACCCGCCGGTCGTGCGGGTCGCCCAGCCGGGCAATGGTAATATCGAGCGTGCCGCCGCCGAAGTCGAAGACGAGCACGTTTTCCGGGCGGGACAGAGTCATCTCGTAATAGAGGGCTGCCGCCGCCGGTTCCAGCTCGAAAGTCACCCGCTCGAAGCCGGCCTCTTGGGCAGCGAGAAGCATTGTCTCCTGGGCGCGCCGGTCGCCCTCCTCATTCAGAGAATACTTCACCGGCCGGCCAATGGTCACACTCGTGATCGGCTTGTCGAGCAGCATCTCGGCGCGCTGTTTTAGCTCGCTCAAATATGCCGTCACGATCTCAGCCGTGGTGTAATAGCGGTCGAAAATTTGTGTGCCTTCGTAGCCATCGGAGCGCAGGGCGGTTTTGATGAATTGCAGCAAGCGGCCGGGCTGAAGCTCGTCAACGTAGGTGTATACATCCCGAACGTAGTGCATATCCGCGCCGCGAAAGTCAATCTCGCCGACCCATTTTTTGACGAAACGGCGCAGCCGGTTGACGTTGTGACGGTAATACAGCTCGACCGCCTCCTGCCCGATGTAATGCTTGAAATCCCGGGTGATGTACAGGATCGTGCGCGTCACCTCGGGCATGGCGGACCGCGAGTCTACGGGCAGCAACTGCACCCGGCTGCCGTCGAAAATGGCGACGCCGGAATTGGATGTGCCGAAATCAATGCCCACCGAGACGCCCATCGCGCTCACCCTTTGGAGATCGTGAAATCCAGGATTTCGACGCCCTGCGCCTCGCCGCCCAGGATTGCGCCCCGGTCAACCCATTCGCTGGCCCGGCTGGCAACGATTTGCCCGTCGCTGCATAGGGCAATCCCCCAGCTTTGCTCATCCACTGCCCCCGCGCCCACGATGCGCACGCCAGCTTCGCGGCGTGATGATGACAGGATAGATTGCCCGCGCCCGCCGAGCGAGTCAACCGATTCGATCCAGCCCGTCTCCCGCTGAAGGACTTTGCCGTTTTGGGTGATGCAGACCAGCAGCGTCTCGTCGCTCACGCCGAAAGCGGCGACAACGTGATCCACCGGCCCCAGGCGGATGGCCTCCTCGATGGTGTATGGCAGGGGATCGAGACCCAGGCCCATGAGATAACCCTCCCGGCTGACGATCACCAGCCGGGAGGGTTTGTGGCACAGCGCCAGGCTGCAAGATCGGTCGGATTTGAGCTTGATGCCGGTGCCGATGTAGCCGCTGGTGACGTAGGTTTCGAGATTGCTCTCGCGCATCTTTTTGATGCAGCCGCGGCGGCTCACCTGGATACAGTAATCGAAAAGCGACATGCGGGCGATGGGCAGGATGAATACCAATTCCTCACTGCCGTGCGGCTCTTGCAGGAAAGCCTGTTCCCAATCGAGCGACCCCGCATTGGAGACCGGGATACCAGCAACGGGCAGTGTGACGGCGCGCCCCGAATCGAAGACGAAGAGCAATTCTTCGAGTGATCGAGTCGCCAGCAGATGGGGGGAGCTTTCCCCGAGGGTGCTCCCCTCCCGGAAATGGATGCCCCCGGGGATACTTCCCCCCATCTCTTCGAGAGTCGGTTTTTCAACTCGAAGGATCTGGCCTAGCGAGTTGTAGATCAACAGATTGAAGGCATCCGTTGCCGGGGCAGCCGCCGTCGAAATGATTTCGCCGCCAAGCTGGCGTTTCAGCAGGTCGAGCTGGTATTCGAGGCTGGCAATCTGGCTCTCGTAAGCCTCGACTTTCCGCCCGCTGCGCAGCTCGATGTTTTCAGCCAACAGCGCCTCGTTTTGGGCAGTCAGCTCACGGAGACGATCAGCGATGAGACGGAAAACCAGCGGGGTGGAGTCCGGCCGCGCTTCGATCTCGTGGAGCCACTCGGTAATTTGTTCATCGGTGATCATAACTGCTCTCTCCGGTTGAAAAGATTCACCGCGGAGTGCGCGGAGAACGCTGAGTCATGCTAATAGTTATACTCCGCGCTCTCAGCGGTGAATTGTAGTTATGCGCCAGAACTGCATTATCATCGAGTTGTGCGCTTTTCGCAACCTGAATGTATAATAATCCCTATGACTCACCAACTTGGCCAGCGTGAACTCATCATTGACCTCGCCACCGGCGACTATCAAATCAACCCCATCCTGCATCGCATCAACGGCGTCCACATCATCGGGCCAGTTGATTATGGGTGGGCAAGGCATATAGCGACGGAGGACGGAAGACCGACGACGGTCAACGGTCATCCGTCCCCCATCCTGACTTTCGGAGGCGGCCCACTGGCCGGATCGCGCATCCCCGGCACACGGCGGCTGGTTTTTTGCGGGTATTCACCGCAGTGGGAGGGGTTTTACGTTTCGTCAATCGGCGGGGCGGCGTACATCATGCATCGCGTGGGGGTGGATTTCGTCTGCTTGCAAGGGCAGGCCGCGCAGGATTCGGTCTTGATCCTGAACCATAAAAATGGCGAAATTTCGGCGCGGCTGGAACCGATCAACCCTGACCTGATCTGGACGGGGTATGCTGACCCGGATGGCACGCCACTCTTGGGGTTTTACGCCCTCCAGCAGTATGTATTCGACAAGTTCGGCAAGGAATTCCAAGGCGACTGGGTGCGTGTGTTCGCCGTAGGGCCGGCCTCCCGAACGACCAACCAGGGCATCATCGGCAGCAACGCCATCCGCAAGGGACGCATCACACCGATTGACGATTGGGCCGGGCGCGGCGGGCTGGGGTCGCGGCTGCTGCAATTCCACCGCATCGCAGCGTGCATCTTCGGCGGCGATTGGGAAGACCCCGATTTGAAGGATTCCAAAGAGATTGACGGGTATTTCCAACGCTATTATGGCGAGTCCATGATGAAAGTTGACCTGGGGGCGGCTGAAAAGTACCGTTACGTCCCCGGTTTTATGACCGGCGGCACCTTCGGTGTGAACATGTACACCGGCGAGGACAAGCTGTTCAGCTTCAATTACGCCTCGATCTACGAAACCGACGAAGCGCGGCTGGCGCAGCATGAGCAGTTCATTTTGGGGCATTACCTCAAGCAGTTCAACGAGGAGATCATCCAGCCCAAAAGTTTCGCGCACTGCGGCGAGCCGTGCTCGGTAGCGTGTAAAAAATATTCGGGCGTGTACAAGAAGGATTACGAGCCGTATCACGCCCTCGGCCCGCAGGTGGGTGTGTTCGACCAGCGCGCCGCCGAGGCGCTCAATCATTACGTGGACGCGCTGGGGATTGACGCCATCCAGATTGGCGGGACGATCTCGTGGCTGATGGAGTGCATTTGGAAAGGTCTGCTCGACCCGGCGGAGTTTGGCCTGCCGCCGAGGGAGGCGATGGCTTTCGGGTTCGCCCCGAAAACACAGGGGATGGGGGATAGGGGAGTAGGGGATAAGGGTGATGATGCGTTCGATCTCGTAGCCGACTCTCATCGCAACGCCGGGTATGCCCGCTGCATCGCCGAGATGATCGTCTTCGAGGAGGCTGGCGAGCCATTCCGCCAGGGAATCCGCGCCGCTGCCAGGTCGCTCGATGGAACACAACCGTCAACCGTCAACCGTCAACCATCCTCGCTCGCGGTTTACACCTCCCACGGCGACTCCGGCAGCATGACCCCCAACCAATATTGGGTTCCCGGCATGTTGGCGCCGATGCCGATGATGGGCAAGTATTTTGTATATTACGGCGTGGATTACGTCCCGCCGCGCGAGTTAGGGAAAAAGTGCGTCGAGCGGATGGTGTACGAGCTGTTCAGTGAAAATTCGGGCGTGTGCCGGTTCCATCGCAAATGGGTAGAAGCTATTGTGGACGAGATCATCGAGGCGCACTACCAGTTCCCGTTGAACTACAAGGCGCATCAATTTTCACGAGCGAAGATGATTTATGAGGCCGATGGCGATTCTGTGGCCTTTTGGGAATCCGAGCGCACGGTGGATATCATCTGGCAGTTCCTCGAGAAGTGGGAGCGTCACGGGCTGGCAAACGACAGCCTTCACGAGTGGGTGCGCCGTTTCCGCGAGGATAAGTGGGCCGGTGCACGGGCTTTCTGGGATGAGATGCGCGCCGGGATTGCGGAGGCATTCGCTGCCGGGCCGGAAGCTCTCCCGGATGTCAGCGCGCCTTACCAGGCGGCGAAGCTGGATGTGATGGAAAAGAAAAAGTGAGCAGTGATCAGTAAATTGAGGAGGCCATAACATGCAACGAAAATCTTTACCGATTCGCTCATTTGCTCTTCTGCTGATTTGCTCATTTGCTCTCCTGCTCCCCGCTTGTTCGACTCCGAAAACCGTTGTGATTGTTGTTACTGCTACCCCGGAGGTTGTTGCCACCCCGACATTGCTCCCCCCCACCAGCACGCCGATCCCGCCTCCCCTCCCCTCACCCAGCATCCCCCTGCCCACCATTGCCCAGTTGTCGGCTACCGCCGTTCCCATCTTTCTGGATACGCCAACGCCGACGAGCCTGCCTTATATCCTGTGGGATGAGGCTGCCGCTCACATCGGCGAGGAGACCACCGTTTGCGGCCCAGTTCTGGACAGTCATTACGCTGAGACCAGCAATGGGAAGCCCACTTTCCTCAACATTGGCGCGAAATATCCTGATCCGGAGCGGTTTACCGTTGTCATTTGGGAAAGCGACCGCGACAAATTCCCCGGCGATCCGGCGCAGATTTATCTCGACCTGAATATCTGCGTCACCGGGAAGATCGAGGAATACAACGGCTCGATCGAGATCGTCGTCGAAGATCCGGCGCAGATCGTGATTGACGAGGAAAAATAAAAACCGAAACGAGCATGAAAGGATGCCTACCATGAAATCACCCAATCAATATCAATTCACTTGGGACTTATTGGGGGATATCGCTTTGGGGCGGCCCAATCTCGGGCCGACGACCCGCCTGGAAGTCTACCGGCTGATGCAATTCTGTTTCCGCGATGTGTTGGAGAAAAACTTTGGCGCTAAAAAAACGGATCAGATCTTCTATGATTCTGGCAAGCTGGCCGGCTCTGAATTTTATCAGCATATTCTCGCCCAAGCAGAAAATCCCAATCAGCCGGGGGATTTCAATGAGTTGATTCGGCGAACCCAAAAGGCTTTGAGCGATATGGGCATCGGCATCTTGCGCGTCGAAAAAGCCGACCTCGCAGCAGGCTCATTCATCTTGACCGTATCGGAAGACCTGGATTGTTCCGGCCTGCCCGAGCTGGATTTCGAGATTTGTGTCTATGACGAAGGATTCATTGCCGGAATCCTGGAAAGTTTCACGGGCAAGTCGTTCAAGGTCAAAGAAATAGACTGCTGGTGTACGGGCGACCGGACCTGCCGGTTTTCAGCAGAGGTGGTTTAGATCCCAATGGGCGATCCAAACACGGCAACACCTGAGTTTCGGGATACTCCACAACCGGAAAAAGATTCCCCTCCCACGGGCGAAGCAGAGGCAATCGAATTGTTGGAAATTGCCCTTAGGCAGCTCGAAGATTCTGTATTCGCCGGCAGCCCGCCCGCCAGCCCGCCAGCTCGATTGAGTGAAATTGGGTCGTTGAAGGAGTTTTACAGCAGCCTATTGGCTATTCGTCAGTTTACACTCGCGCTTGCTAATGGCGACCTTTCGCAATCCTTGCAGGTCAAAGGCCACCTGGCCGGTGCTCTAAAATCACTCCAGGCCAGTTTACGTCATCTCACCTGGCAGACCCAAAGGATAGCGGAGGGCGACTTCAGCCACCGGGTAGATTTTATGGGTGAGTTCTCGACGGCTTTCAACACAATGGTCGAGCGGCTGCAGGAAACGCGCGCCGAAAATGCCCGGCTGATCGAAGATATCCAGCGATTAGCAATCACCGACCCACTGACTGGGCTGTTCAACCGCCGCCACTTTTTCAACGTAACCACCTTGGAATTCGAACGCTCCCGGCGCTATCGAAATCCGGTATCCCTTATCATGATGGACATTGATCACTTTAAGCACGTAAACGATCAATATGGTCATACTGTAGGCGACCAGGTGTTGAGAGCCGTAGCCAGCCGGTGCCGCGAGACGCTACGAAAAACCGACGTGCTTGGCCGGTACGGCGGTGAAGAATTTATTGTTCTGCTGCCGGAGACCGGTCTGAATTGCGCGCGGCTGGTGGCGGAGCGATTGCGCAAATGTATTGCCGACACCCCCATCAGCGTCAGCGATGGGCAGGTCTCGATCACGGTCAGCCTGGGAGTCAGCGGGTATTCCGCCGACAGTTGCCCAAGCGAAGCAACTGCCGAAAACTTCGAAAAATACATCAACCTCGCCGACGGCGCGCTGTACCGGGCAAAAAACGGCGGGAGAAACCAGGTTGTAGTCTCCGATCCGCCGCCAAATGAACAACCTTGTTTAGAAAGGATATAACCCATGCCTCAATTCATTGCCGCCATTGACCAGGGCACGACCAGCACCCGCTGTATGATCTTCGACCACAGCGGGTTGGTGGTCAGCCTGGCTCAAAAAGAGCACCACCAAATCTATCCCCAGCCGGGCTGGGTCGAGCACGATCCGCTCGAAATCTGGGAACGAACGCAAGAAGTGATTCGGGAAGCGACCGTCAAAGCCGGGATCGCCGGACACCCCTCGTCGCTTGCCGCCCTGGGGATCACCAACCAGCGTGAGACCACCCTCGTTTGGGATCGGCGCACTGGCAACCCGTTCTACAATGCCATTGTCTGGCAGGATACGCGCACCAAAGATATCTGCGACGAACTGGCCCAAAATGGCGGGCAGGATCGTTTCCGGGGTCAAGTCGGACTGCCGCTGGCAACCTATTTCTCCGGCCCAAAAATCAAGTGGATTCTCGACAACGTGGCCGGTGTGCGCGCCGCCGCCGAGCGCGGCGACGCCTTGTTTGGCAACATTGACACCTGGGTCATCTGGTGGCTGACTGGCGGCCCCGACAGCGGCTCGCACGTTACTGACGTAACCAACGCCAGCCGCACGATGTTGATGGATCTCACCACCCTCGATTGGGATGACGACATCCTGCGCATCCTCGGCATCCCGCGTGCCATGCTGCCGCGCATCGTGGCCTCCAGCGATCCGGCCACCTGGGGAACCACCTCGCCCGATGGGCCGTTCGGCGCAGCTTATCCCGTCTGCGGCGACCTGGGCGACCAGCAAGCCGCCCTCGTCGGGCAGACCTGTTTCAGCGCGGGCGAGGCCAAGAATACTTACGGCACCGGCTGTTTCATGCTGCTCAACACCGGCAATCAACCTGTGCAATCGTCATCGGGCTTGCTGACCACCCTGGGATACAAGCTCGGCAGCCAGCCGGCGGTATACGCCCTCGAAGGCTCCATCGCCATCACCGGCGCGCTGGTGCAGTGGCTGCGTGACAACCTCGGTCTCATCAACCAATCTGCCGAGATCGAGACGCTGGCCGCTACGGTCAACGACAATGGCGGCATCTACTTCGTCCCGGCTTTCTCCGGGTTGTTCGCGCCCTATTGGCGCTCGGATGCGCGCGGCGCTATCGTCGGGATGACACGCTATATCAACAAGGCGCACATCGCCCGAGCCGCCCTCGAAGCGACCGCCTTCCAGACGCGTGAGGTGCTCGACGCCATGCGCAAAGACTCCGGCGTCGAGCTGAAGGCTCTTAAAGTTGACGGCGGCATGGTTTACAACGAGCTGCTCATGCAATTCCAGGCCGACCTGTTGGGTGTCCCTGTGGTGCGCCCACGCGTGGCTGAGACGACCGCTCTCGGCGCGGCGTATGCTGCCGGGCTGGCGGTGGGTTTCTGGGAAAACCCGGAAGACCTGCGCGCCAACTGGCAGGTGGACAAAACCTGGCAGCCGGTTATGCCTGCTGACCAGCGCCAGCGTCTCTATCATGACTGGAAACGGGCCGTGGAACGGACGATGAATTGGGTCGAGTAGAGTAATCGAGGTAAATTTATGAGCGAAATCAAATCTAAATGTCCCAAATGCGGAAGTGACATGGAAGAAGGGTTTATTCTTGAATATAAACATGAGACTTTTGGAGAACCTCGTACCACGTCCGAATGGATTGCGGGTAAACCTGAAAAAGAAACCTGGTTGGGAACAAATTTGGGTGTCAAAATTACGGATAGGCGGAGACTCAAGGTTGCTGCCTTCCGCTGTGTGACCTGCGGCTTTCTTGAGTTTTATGCCCCTAATCAGCCTTTGACCTCAAAATAGGATGTTGCTTTCCCGTCCTTGCCCTCTCTGCGGCCAAAATGACGCCCGGCTATGGTTCGATCCACCCGCTCCGCCGCCTTCTTCTGAGCCTTGCGACTACGCTTTCCAGCCGCCGGTTCCCCCCGGCCCGGTGGTGCGCTGCCGGGCGTGCGGTCTTGTCTATGTCAACCCCATCCAGCGCTTTGGATTGATCATCCAGGACGGCCCAACGTTGTGCGACAGGCCGCCCCGCCTGCTCGATAGCGCCGATCTCTCGGATATCCGTGATAACCCGGAAGAACCGGTGATCGAAGCCTATATGAGTGAACTGGAATCAAAACAAGTCAATGCTCGCAATGCGCTGGCCCGGCTGCACACAGTCTCAAAAACTCGTGGTAGACTCCTGGACATTGGCTGCTACTGCGGCGTTTTTCTGAACGAAGCGGTGCAGCAGGGCTGGGAGGGCGAAGGCCTGGAACCGTCGGTCATGCACGCCATCCATGCGCGTGGGCGGTTTGGGCTGAGGGTGGTGACCGATAGCCTGCGTGACAGCACATTCCTGCCCGAATATTTTGACGTTGTGACAGCTTTCCAGGTTATCGAGCATTTGGTCGAGCCGGTAAAGGCCCTGGCTATTGTTCACCGGATACTCAAACCGGGCGGGCTGGTCATGATCGAAGCGCCGAATATTGACAATCTATGGGTACGGGTGATGGGATCGCGTCACCGGCATTTCGTCGATGACCACGTATCGTACTTTACCCCTCGGACGCTGGCAATCCTCCTGAGCCGGGCGGGATTCCAGCCCCAAAAGATTTTCTATCCCGCGAGAACCCTCCGGCTGGCGCATCTCCTGCAATGGGTTGGACGCTATACCGGACGGGCGCTGAAAAACCGGCTCGACCGGGGGTTGTCCCTGGCCCACATCGAATCGAATATGCTTCGTGTCAATTTGCATGACATCGTAACCATCATCGCCCAAAAAACCTGAAACCTGCAACATCCAACCTTTTCCAAGAGGCCACTATGAGAACCATCCAAACCGAAGTCCTCGTCATCGGCGGCGGCGCCACCGGTACGGGCGTGGCGCGTGACCTGGCCCTGCGCGGCTTCAAAACGATCCTTGTCGAACGGCGCGATCTCACCGATGGCACATCTGGCCGCTACCACGGCTTGCTGCATTCCGGCGCACGGTACGCGGTGCGCGACCCGCACGCGGCCAAAGAGTGTATCGAGGAAAACCGCACCCTGCGCAAGATCATGCCGCAGTGCATCGAGGATACCGGTGGTTTTTTTGTGCTCACCCCGCACGATGACCCGGCTTACGCGCCCAAATTCGTTGAGGGCTGCCGGACAGCGGGCATCTCCTGCGAGGAAGTGCCCATCGCCCAGATGCTGCGCGAGGAACCCCTGCTCGACCCGCGCATCACCCGCTGTTTTCGCGTCCCCGACGGCTCCGCCGATTCCTTCCTGGCTGCCGACCTCAACGCCGAGTCGGCGCGCCAGCACGGGGCGGAGATCCTTCGCTATCATCCAGTTGTCAAATTGATGGCGACGGAAAGGCGTGTCGTTGGCGCGATGTGCCGCGACCTGGTCAAAGACGAAGATGTGGAAATTAGCGCGGATCTCGTGGTGAACGCGGCTGGCGCGTGGTGTGGGAAAGTTGCCGCTACAGCCGGAGTCGAGATTGCCATGACCCCTGGCAAGGGCACCATGCTGGCTGTCAGCCACCGGGTGGTGAATACCGTCATCAACCGCTGCAAGCTGCCCGGCGACGGCGATATTCTCGTTCCGGCCCACACCGTCGCCGTCATCGGCACAACGGATGTCAAGGTGGCTGATCCCGATCACTTCGGCATCGAACCCTGGGAAGTCCGGTTGATGCTCGACGAGGGTGAAAAGATCATCCCCAATTTCCGCGAACTGCGCTTCTTGCGCGCCTGGGCGGGTGTTCGCCCGCTGTATCAGGAGACGGAAAACCCTAAAGGTTTCCAAAAACCTTTAGGGTTTGAACAAAACCGCGACATCACCCGCGCCTTCACGCTGCTCGATCACGAAATGCGCGATGGCGTCGCCGGTATGATCACCATCACCAGCGGGAAATGGACCACTTACCGGAAAATGGCCGAAGTGACGGTGGACAAGGTGTGTGAGAAGCTGGGGACACGGCGGGAATGCCGGACGCATCTCGAAGTCTTGCCGTCTGCGGTCGGCGGTCATTCTTTGGGCCATCGTCTCGCCGAAATCGAGCACGATTATACTTACGGGCAGCTTATCTGCGAATGCGAGCTGGCGACGCGGGAGGATATCGAGCGCGCCATCGTCGAGGGTGACGCCAAGACGCTGGACGATGTGCGCCGCGATGCCCGGCTGGGGATGGGGCCTTGCCAGGGTGGGTTCTGCACCGTCCGGGCGGCTGCCATGCTCCACCGGCTGCGCCACCCCCCCGTCGAGCAGACCAACGTCGCTTTGCGGGATTTCTTGCAGGAACGCTGGAAAGGTGTGCTGCCGGTGTTGTGGGGACAACAGCTTCGCCAGGAGCGTCTCGACGAGCTGATCTACCTCAATGTGTTGAACGTGGATCACCTGCCGGGGCCGAAAGAGGGCCGGCTGTCGCCGGAGGCGTATGAGGCGACCGAAGACCGAAGACCGAAGAGCGAAAGCGCAAGACCGAAGGCCGAAGGGCAGCAACAACCGTCCACGGTCTCCCGTCAATGGTCAGACGTTCTCGTCATCGGTGCAGGCCTATCCGGGCTGGTCACGGCCTGGCGAGCCGCCTCGAAGGGGAAGAAAGTCAAGGTTATCGCCAAAGGCTGGGGGGCGAACCATTGGGGGTCGGGCTGCGTGGATGTGCTTGGCTATTACCCGCCCGATAGCTGGCGGGCGGTGGATTCGCTGGCGGCGGCGCTCCCAAAATTCATCGCCGATCACCCGCAGCATCCGTATGCCCTGGCTGGAATTAACCACCTCGACGAGGCGCTCGCCGCGTTCCGAGGATTATGCGCTGAAACAGATTATCCGATGCACGGCTCGCTGGAGCACAACTGGCTATTACCCACGGCAGTCGGTGCGGTGCGGCCAACCTGCCTGGCTCCAGAAATGATGATTGAGGGCGACCTGCACCGCCGCGACCCGATGCTGATCGTGGGCTTCGAACAATTCCTGGATTTTTGTTCCTGCCTGCTGACCGACAATCTCAACGCCCAGGCTATTTTTGCGACAGACGTCATACTTGACTTACCCAGTTTGCGGCAGCGGAAATTTGTCACGGGGATGGTGCTGGCGCGGCTGTTCGATACGCCGGAATTCCGCGCCGAGGTGGTGGCAGCCCTCAAGCCCAAATTGACCAACGCCACGCGTGTTGGTTTTCCGGCAGTACTCGGGCTAAAACGTCCAATGGAAGCCAAGCGTGATCTTGAAACGCAGTTAGGACGGACGGTCTTCGAAATCCCCGGGCTGCCCCCTTCCGTGCCGGGAATCCGGCTGCATAATTTGCTGATTGCTGCCATCGAAAAGGCCGGCGGGCGGGTATTCGATGGGATGTTGGTGACAGGCATGACCGAAGATGGGCACCAACCATCACGGATCGGCCAGGTACTCAGCGAGGCAGCCGCGCGTAATGTTGTTCATAAGGCTGAATCTTTTGTTTTGGCTACTGGAGGTTTGCTTGGCGGCGGTTTGATAATAGGCGATAATGGCTATGCGCATGATACAGCGCTAGGGATTCCCGTCAAACTGCCAGCCAATCGCGCGGAGTGGTTCCAGCGCCGGTTTCTTGCATCGGGCGGGCATCCACTTTTCAGGGCGGGGATCCCTGTCAATTCCAGATTCCAACCCACCGGCCCCGAGGGCCGCATCACTTACGATAATCTGTTCACGGTAGGCGGCGCGCTGGCAAACTGCGACCCGATTCGGGAGAGGTCGTTGGAGGGGATTGCGCTGGTAACAGGATTCGTCACCGGAGAGAGAGCATGAAATCACAACATATCCCCGTCGAGCTCACTCTCGACCAATGCATCAAATGCAACATCTGCACCACCGCTTGCCCGGTGTCGGCGGTGACTGATCTGTTCCCTGGCCCGAAATACGAAGCCCCACAGGGCGGGCGGTTCCGTATGGAGGGCCAACCAACACCCGATAAGTCAGTGGATTACTGCTCAGGCTGCCGGGTATGTAACATGATCTGCCCAACCGGAGTGAAGATCGCCGAGATGAATGCTCGTGTGCGGGCGACATTGGTGCAGCAAGGCAAAGTGCCGCCCGTCAGGAGACTGCGCAACAATGTGATGGCGCGCACCGAGCTATTGGGGACATTTGCCCAGCCGGTAGCGCCGCTGGCTAATTTTGTTTTCAACTTCAAGCCGGCGCGCTGGGTGTTCGAGAAAACTTTCGGGGTGGCGAAGGATGCCTATTTCCCGCCGTTTACCGGGGAGAAATTTTCGACGTGGCTGAAGAAGCGGTCAGCGGTCAGCGGTCAGCGGTCTGCCGTTGGAAATCACCGGCCCCAAGTGGCCTATTTCCACGGCTGCTCGACTGAGTATTACGAGCCCCGCGTTGGGCGGGCAGCCGTTCGGGTATTGGAGGCCCTGGGGTTCGAGGTGATCATCCCGAAGCAGAACTGCTGCGGTCTGCCGCTGCTCTCGAACGGTGAATTCCCGGCGGCACGCCAATATCACGAACGCAATGTGCGCTCGCTGGTCGAATACGCCCGGCAGGGTATCCCGATTGTGGGCACATCCACCTCCTGCACACTGACACTGAAAGAGGAAGCCCCCGAGCTGCTCGATATGCACGATGACGACACAACGTTGGTAGCCGAGAACACGTTCGATTTCAACGAGTTCGTGCTGATGCACTGGGATGATGCGACTCCCCCACCCCTCCGGGCGATTCCGCTCACACTGCCCTATCACATCCCTTGCCAGTATCGCGGCCACCGGCTGGGAAAACCGGGGCTGGAGGTGCTCGATCTGATTCCAGGGTTGCACGCTATTGACGGGCATGCCGCTTGCTGCGGCATCGCCGGGACGTATGGCTACAAAGTCGAGAAGTATGGGATTTCCCAATCGGTCGGCGAGCCGCTGTTCGAGTTTGTGAAAGAGTCTGGAGCGCCGATTGCGATCTGCGACAGCGAGACCTGCCGCTGGCAGATCACCGGCTCGACCGGGGTGCCAGCAGTCCATCCAGTAGAACTGCTGGCAGCGGCAATGGGCATCGAAGTCGAAGGCGCATTGGCGGAGGTGCTGAGGAAGCTGGAAGTCGAGAAATGAACATCACTGAAACACTCTACGTCGTCAACCGGGAGGACTGGCGCGCCTGGCTGGAAGCGAATTACAAGACCAGGAAAGAAATCTGGCTGGTCTATTACCGCAAGGAGACCGGCAAGCCGCGCATCTCGTACAACGCGGCGGTCGAGGAGGCGCTGTGTTTCGGCTGGATTGACAGCACGGCAAAAAAGCTCGACGAAGAAAGCTTCGCCCAGCGATTCTCGCCCAGGAATCCCCGCAGCGCGTATTCACAGCCCAACAAGGAGCGGCTGAAGATAATGATCGCCCAGGGCAAGGTAGTGGATGAGGTGCTGGTGTCGGTGGTGGAAGTGATGGCGGAGGCGTTCGAGTTCCCAGCGGATATTCTGGCCGCGCTCCAGGCCAACCCGAGGGCGTGGGAAAACTACCAGAATTTCTCCGAGCCATACCGGCGCATCCGGGTCGCGTACATCGAGGGGGCGCGCAGCCGGCCGGAAGAATTCCAAAAAAGGTTGCGAAATTTCATCAAGATGACGGAGAAGGGCAAGCGGATCGGGATCGAGGGGATGGAGGAATACTATTGAGGGAGGTAATCATGCGCAAATTCATTATTGTTCTCGTTCTGTTGATCAACATTATCACTGCCTGCGCCAGCCCGGCAACGACCAACGCCCCGCCAACACCGACCGCAGACCGCCGACCGACGACCGCACCCTCTACCCCGACAACCAGCAGCCAGCCGTCGGCGACCGCCACAACTTCCACGCGGATTGCCACCTATACCCATATTCCACCTTCTCGCACTTCGCCGCCGCCAACGATCACGCACACACGAATACCATCACAAACATCTGCCCCAACTGCCGATCCTAGTGTTGCGCTCAACGACAACGGCCCGTGGCTGGTTTACGCTGGCAGCGATGATGGTTGGATTGCGGTCAACGCCGATGGAACTGGGAAAACCGTGCTGCCCATTCAAGGTTGGGAATTCACCGGCTCGCCTAACGGGAATCTTCTCGCTGGACGAACAACGCTTCAGGGTTTCGCCGCGGATGACATCCATCGCCACGCTATTTTTCTGCTGAGTTTGCCAGATTTGAGCCTGGAAATCATCCCAATTGCATCCTATCCTGATATGCCGAGTGATATTGACTCGATTGCGACATTTGATTCCGCAGTATGGGGTTCCCCGGTATGGTCGCCAAATGGCAGGTATCTGGCCTTCGTCGGCGCGATTGATGGGCCGACTTCGGATGTTTATGTTTACGATACGGTCACGGATCAAATCCATCGGTTGACCGATGGGTTAGGCCAGGCATCCGAGCCTGAATGGTCGCCGAATAGCCGCTGGATCGTGCATCGTGAGCTTGACGGATGGGGAATGGGATGTCATGAGGTAGGTGTTTGGGCGGCGGCAGTGGATGGCAGTGAAGTGAAGTGGCTTTTCAAGCCAGACCAATGCACACAATTATTGGGTTGGATTGGGTATGATACTTTTGTATCTTATGAAGAGCACATTGACGCTTATAACGTGAGGCGTATGGATATTACAAAAAGCGAAATGACCTGGCTTTACCAGGGGCAAATCATTTTTGGAGCCTATTTCAATGACCGAACAAAGGACACATTTTTTAATCCAATAGACAGTGCAACTGGTCTTACAAAAGGCTACCAAATTGTCGGCCCCTACGATCTCACACCGAAGCTATTTTCGACTTCAACAATACCTCCAATTTTTCCGGTCTGGTTGCCAGGGATGAACAAGTATTTTGTAGGCAACGAATCGATGAATATGCCTTGCACTTACGGCGTCTTAATCGAAAATGGAGAATCAACCTGTTTCGATGAATATGGCTACCCAATAGTATCCCCTGATGGGCAATGGTTTGTCGGCGAATCAGACTGGCTGCGCCTCTTTTCTGCAGATGGAACGTTGATCAGCGAAATTGCCGAAGGCGCTACCGTTAACAAAGAGTCTACTACAACGAGTTGGCGGCCTGATTCGGCAGGTTTCGTCTATTATTCACCGGCCAATAAGCCCGATCAGAAACCAGGGCTTAATTACTTCAGCCTTGCCACGGGCCAGTCACAATGGATTGGGGGGACAACCGAAAGTTATGATCTCATCTGGCGAGACGATTCAACCGGAGCCTTCATAATTACCGATAGCTCATCGAAACAATTGTTTTACTTCGATCTGGCATCGAGCTATCTCACCTTGGTTGATCACCTGCCAGACTCCATCGCCTCTACCTGGGTCGGCGCGCGATAACCCCTACTCCCTTATCCCCTCATTCAAAAGGATTTTCCTCATGACCAAACACCTCATCCCCCTCCTCATCATCCTCACCCTCCTCGCCGCCTGCACCAACCCAACGGCTGCCCCGACAGCAGACCTGCGACCGACGACCGCGCCGTCAACCCCCACACCCATCCCCCCCACGGTCGGCGGGCAACCGTCAACGGTCATTACTCCCACCCCCCTCGCCCCCGGCGCATCCCCCGTGCTCATCTCCGAAATCCTCGCCGGCGTGCAGGGCAACAACAACTACGAGTTCATCGAGCTATACAACCGCAGCGCGGCAATCGTGGATTTGCAGGGCTGGGCGCTGTGGTACCGCCTGCCGTCCAGCGCGGAAGATTTGATCGTCTACCGCTGGCGCACGTCCACCCTCATCCCGCCGCAGGGGCATCTGCTGCTGGTGCAGGCCGGGCAGGATGTCGGCGTCATGGCGGATGGGGAATACGAGCAGGCGCTCAATCCCTTCAACGGCGGGTTGCAGCTTCGCAACACGGGCGGTGATGTGCTGGACACGGTGGGCTGGGCCAAGTCGCAGGATGATTTCTTCGAGGGGACGCTTGCCCCAGGCATGGAAAACGGCATCTCGCTGGAGCGGCAGCCGGGCGGCGCGGGCGGTTCTGCGATGGACACCAACGACAACGCCGCCGACTTCGCATTGAATGCGTCTCCCGACCCGCAAAATACCGGCAGCCCGTTGACCCCCAAGGTCGCCAATTATCTCGAGGTCTCGGTGAGCGCCCCCGAGAGCGCTGCCCCTGGCGGGCAATTCGTCTACGCAGTCACCGTCGCAAACCACACCGGGCAAAATGTCAACAACGTCACCGTGACGCTGCCCATACCACCCGATCTGACCATCGAATCGCTGCCCGAGGATATTGCCGCGGGCGATAAAAACGTTCTGACCTGGACGATCCCCTATCTCGGCCCGGATGCGTCGCTCTCCACCGAGATCGCCGTGGTCACCCCCTGGACGTATTTCACAGCCGTCCTCACCGGCTACTACGCCCAGGCTGCGGATTGGGCTATGCCGGGCTTCGGCGCGCCGGTTCACACTGCCATCGAGGGCGGCGTGATCCCCATCGGCACGGCGCGCACGCTGACCAGGGCCGAGCTGACCGTTGAAGGTATCGCTACGATGTACACCGGCGGCTATTATGCTGGCAGCGGCGGTGTCAAATTCTACCTGCAAGATGACACCGGCGGCATCCAGGTGTACGTGGATGGCGGCGAGGGAACGGTCCGCGTGAAGATCGGTGACCGGGTGCGGGTGCGCGGCCAGGTGCAGGTCTATCGCGGCGCGGTGGAGCTGGTTCCTATCGCGGTGCCCGACGATGTGACGGTGCTCGAACGCTCGGCGGCTGATTTCCCCCCCGAGACCGGCGCGACCCCTGCGGCCATCGTTGCCGCCCGCACGGGAGCAGACGATCTGCCGGGACGCCTCGTCACCGTCGAGGGGGCCGTCACCCGCGTCCAGGAATTCAGCTATTCCTATGAAATTGATCTCGCCGACGAGACTGGCCAAGTCCTGACCCTGTACGTAGATAAGCAAACCCCGATCGTCGTCGAGCGCATCGAAGAGGGCCAGCGCTTCCGCGCCACTGGCATCCTCGAGGTGCGCGACACCAGCGTGCAGCTTTACCCCCGCGTGCAGGCCGACCTGACCGAAATCTTCCCGCCCATCCTGCGCCTCACCGCCGACGGGCCGATCACGGCTGCGGCGGGCGGCCTCGTCACTTATACACTGGTTGTTTACAACCACACGACTGACCCGCTCACCAATATCGCAGTTACCGCGATGCAGCCGGTGGGTACATCTATCGCCAGCGTGGACGATGGCGGCCTGCGGGAGGGCGCGGCGGCCACGTGGACGGTCGCCGAACTGCCTCCCAACGGCGGCAGCGTCCGGCTGCACTTCACCGTCGCGGTCGCTCCCGACGCCGGCGGGCAGATTGTGCTCGACAGCGTGACCGCCTTGGGCTGGACGGAAACGGTCAGCGCGGCGGCGGTGCGCACGTTCATCGGCGACACCGTGCCCATTTGGGCCATCCAGGGCGACGGCTTCCGCTCGCCGTTCGCGTTCGACGAGGTGACCACGGAGGGCATCGTAACCGGCGTGTTCCGCGATTTGTCGGGGTTTTTCGTGCAGGAGACCGCCAGCGACGACGATCCGCTCACCTCGCCGGGTGTGTTCATCTCGACGGGGGCAAATGCCATCACTGTACAGCCGGGCGACACCGTGCGGGTGACCGGCGTCGTGCGGGAGCAGTCGCAGCAGACGGCGATCCTGCTCTCGGAGGCGACCGTCCTCGCACAGGGTGGGACTCTGCCCATCCCGGTTGATCTCGACCCCCCGACGAGCACTGCCAAAGCCGCGGTATATTTCGAGGCGCTAGAGGGAACGTTGGTGCAGGTAAACGGCGCTGCGTTGGCCGTCTCGCCCACCACGAAATACGGCGAATACGCGGTGGTACTGCCCGAACACGGCGTCTCGCGGCTCTACCAGGGCGACGACAACGGCATCATGATCATGGTTGACGATGGCGCGAACATCGTCCACGCCGACCGGACGACAATGGCCTACGCTGTCGCCTCGGGCGACACCCTCACGGGGTTGATCGGCCCGCTGGCCTTTACCTACGAACAATACAAAATCGAACCCATCGCCCTCCCCAACCTTCAACCTTCCAACCTGCAACCTGCAACCATCCAACCTGCAACCTCCGGCCAGTTTTCGTTGATGACCTGGAATGTCGAAAATCTCTTCGACAACCAGGCGCCCAATCCCACCGACCCGCCGATGCCGAGCAAGGCCGAGTACGAGATCCAACTGGAAAAAGTCGCCAACACCATCCTCGCCGCCGGCGCGCCGACCATCATCGCCTTGCAGGAAGTAGAAAACATTGGCGTGCTGGAAAGTATCGCCGCGCAGGAACAATTGGCCGCGTATCAATATAAGCCGGTGCTGATCGAGGGTCACGACAGCCGCGGGATTGACGTGGGCTACTTGATCCGAGGCGACCGGGCAAAGGTGCTCGACGTGCAGCAGCGCGACGCCCCGGAGGGCATCACCAGCCGCCCGCCGCTGATCGTCAAAATCGAAGTGACCACCGACAACGGCCCGGCAACGGTGTACGTGATCAACAACCACTTCACCTCGATGAGCGGAGGTGAAGCGTCCACCGAGAGTGTGCGCACCGCCCAGGCAGCCTGGAACGTTACCCTGGTTGCAGAAATCCTGGCCGACGATCCCGAGGCTTACATCGCCGTCGTTGGCGATCTGAACTCTTATTTCCTGGCGCGACCGATCCAGACGCTGCGGGAGGGCGGGCTGGTGCATGTGTTCGACGCATGTCCGGGCGGAGTCGGGGCAGACCCAAGTGTCTGCCCTTCCAATGAGCGGCCGTACACGTACATTTACCAGGGACAGGCGCAGGTGCTCGATCATATCCTGGTCACGCCGTCGCTGATGGAAAAGGTTGTGCGGGTAGATGTGCTGCACATCAACGCCGATTACCCGCTGCCCTATCCCGACGACACCTCGCCCGCCCACAAATCCGATCACGATCCGGTGGTGGTGACGTTTGGGGTATAGGAATTAAAAAGACTTGCTCCCGCCGGACGAAAGTCCGGCGGGGCAGCCGGGGACTATCGTCCCTTTTGAGCAAGGGGGCCTCCCATAACCCAATTCCCCCAAAATGGGGTATGATTGGAGTCTCGTTCACTTGCCAGTGAGGCTTTTATGCGCCAACATGCCCTGAGGTTGTTCTCTTTACTGATCATCCTGCTTTCGGCGGTAATCATCCCATCCGCCGAAACGCAGGCGCAAGACCAGCCTGCCGTCACAATGACGGTGGGCGCCGGTTTCGATGGCAAGTGTAAACAGGGGCTATGGATTCCGCTGAGGGTGGTGATCGAAAATAACGGCAGCGATCTGTAAGCGAGTATCGAGGCCAAAATCCCTCTGTCTGGCGGCGACGCGGCGATCTATACCTCGCCGGTCAGCCTGCCATCCGGCTCACGCAAGCAAGTTTATTTCTACGTTTATCCCGAACCAGGCGTCTACCTGAGCAGTATCGAGGTGCTCCTGATCGATTCGGGGAAAGAAATATCGAAAGTCCCCACAGCGATTATTTGCAGCGATAGCACGGATTACCTGTTTGGGGTAATTGCTAACACGCCCTCGGCTTTCAATCCCCTATCAACGCTGGATCCTACCAATGGTCGGGCCATCATCGCCGAGATGGATTTGGAGAGCCTCCCCGACCAAAGCCGCGGGCTGATGGCGTTGGATGCGCTGGTCATCTCGGGTGTGGATACGGGAACTCTTTCCAGCCCTCAACGACAGGCGCTCTCTCGGTGGGTCGCCAATGGGGGCAGGCTGATCGTGACCGGCGGGCCAGATTGGCAAAAAACGGCCGCCGGCCTGGGCGATCTCCTGCCACTGACGCCCACCGGGAGCGTGACGCTCGATCATATCCGCGCCTTGCAAGGTTACGCCGCCAGCAATGCCATGCTGGCCGGTTCAGCGGTTGTCGCCATCGGAACTTTGGCCGACCGGGCTGCTATCCTCGCCAGCCAGGATGAGTATCCTTTGCTGTTGAGTAAATCCTTCGGGCTTGGCAAAACCTACTATCTCGCGGCTGATCCGGCTATTGGCCCGCTTTACAAATGGGCAGGGATGGCGCTGCTTTACCAGCAAATTTTCTCGATCCCGATGGATGTACCGGGGTGGGCGTTCGGCTTCCGGGAATGGAGCATGGCCCGCGATGCGATGAAATCGCTCCCCGGGTTGAGTTTGCCCTCAGTAATCACCTTTTGCAGCTTCCTGTGCCTGTACGTGTTGGTTTTGGGGCCTTTGAACTTTCTATTGATGACCAAACTCAAGCGGCGGAATCTCACCTGGGTCTCGATCCCTATCCTGGTTTTATTTTTTACGATCCTGGCGTTTCTGATCGGCAATGTCTCGCGCGGCAACCGGCCCATCATCAACCAACTGGCAGTTGTACAGGTGTGGCCGAATTCCACCGAAGCGCGGGTGGATGGGTTGGTAGGCGTCTATTCCCCGCAGCGCACCGCTTACAAGATCGAAATTGGTCAATCATTCCTGGCCCATCCAATACCTTATAGCACAGGCTCCGGTGATTTTGAAGTTATCGAACAAGGCAACCAAATTACCTTGCCTGAATTGCGGGTCGAGGCTGGCGGGGTCAGCGGTGTCGCGGTCGAGGGGTACGCCCCTGCTCCCAATTTTTCTAACAGCTTGAAGATCGTTGTTGGCACGAGTGATGTCACTTTGGAAGGTGATATCACCAACAATACCGATTTTACTCTCGAAGACGCCGTCGTTCTGGCTCCCGGGAGCGCCCAATCCCTCGGTGATTTTCGACCCGGCGAAACGCGCCACATCAACCTGGGATTATTGAAATCCCAAAGGATCGGTCAGGTATCGCCCTTCACACCGTCCACTCCTTATTATTCCAGCACATATACTCCTTATTACTATGGCTCGTCCTCGACCACACTTTCGGATATCCTGGGAACTTCGGCCTACTACACCGACAAAGACATTTACCGGCGCTACACCTTCCTGGGGTCGGTGCTGGGGGTATACGGTGAGGGCTATGACCGTGGTGGCGGAGTCACGCTGGCCGGATGGGCCGAACAAACACCTCTGGATGTGAGCCTGGTCAACCGTCGCTTCGAAAAAGCCGAAACCACCCTGTATTTGATCACTTTCAATCCAGAATTGGATTTGCAAGGCAGTACGCTGAAACTTTCGCCCGGCTTGTTCACGTGGATGATGCTCGACTCGACAACCGGGGGATCGGCGACCCCTTATGACATGTACATTAACCCAAACACGTCATACACGCTTCAATTCAACCTGTCACGCCCAATCAGCTACACATCAGTGTCCGATCTGTCGCTTCGCGTGAGAAGCAGCGGGGCGACTGGCCCAACGTTATTGTTGGCATTCAGCTTATGGGATTACATCGAAGAGGATTGGGTCGAGATACCCGCGATGAGGTGGGGCGTCAACCCAATCGTTGACCCGGCCCGATTCGTGGCTCCCGGCGGCGTGATCCGCCTGAAGATCGAAAACACGAGCAGCAATTACTTCACGATAGATATGTCCGACTTCACTCTCAGTGTCCAACGATAGTTATGGCTGCCATCATCGAAATCAAGGATTTGACCAAGTACTATGGGCGGCGAAAAGCCGTTGATTTCCTGAATTTTACCGTTCAGGAGGGCGATATTTTTGGATTCGTCGGCCCAAATGGCGCCGGGAAGACCTCGACAATCCGCATCATGGCAACATTGCTGCGCGCCACACGCGGCGATATCCTGGTTGGCGGCCACTCGGTGCGTAAATCGCCGCGTGCCGTGAGGCGGGTGATCGGTTATATGCCCGATTTCTTTGGCGTCTACAACGATCTGCTGGTATGGGAATATCTGGATTTCTTCGCCGCCTGCTATGAAATCCCATCCGCCAACCGGCCAGCCTTGATCGGCGATCTGCTCGAGTTGGTTGACCTGACCCACCGCCGCAACGACTCGGTCGAACACCTGTCACGCGGTATGAAACAGCGTCTCAGCCTGGCGCGCACGCTCATCCACGATCCACAGGTGCTCGTGCTCGATGAACCCGCCTCCGGGCTGGATCCGCGCGCCCGCGTCGAGATCCGCGAGCTGCTGGTCGAGTTATCCCGCATGGGCAAGACGATCTTCTTTTCCACCCACATCCTGGCCGATGTGCAAGAAATATGCACCCAGGTGGGAATCATCGAGGCCGGGAAGTTGGTAGCAGCCGGCGCGCTGGAAGAGTTACAGCAGCACATCTTGCCGCATCGCCAGATCCGGCTGGCCGTTTTGGGCAAGGCCGAAGAAACCCAGGCGATTCTGCAAGCTGCGCCGGGAGTAAAAGCTATGAAAACCCTGCCATCGAACGGGGATGGCGGGCGCTTCCGGATGGAGCTTGAATTCATCGGCGATGACACCGCCCTGGGCAACATACTGGCCTCGCTGGTCAACGCGCAAATCCCGGTCATCCATTTCAGCGAAGAAAGCGGCGACCTGGAAGAAGTCTTCATGCGGGCGACGAAAGGTTTGGTGACGTGACTCGCAAAACGTAAAACGTAATCCGTAAACCACCCCTTACGTTTCACGTTTCGCGTTTCACGTTTTACGGAGTACCTATGACCGAAGCAATCTCACAACCGATAAAAACACGCCCCCCCCTCTACCAGCGTTTCCGCCAAAACCCGGTGGTGCTCAAAGAAATGCGCAGCCGCATGAGAGGCCTGCGCGCCTTCCTCGTCCTGCTGGCGTACCTGATCCTGTTGAGCATTGCCATCAGCCTGGTTTATCTGGCATTTGCCGCCTCATCCAATATCGCAACCACCAGCAGCACTGACACCCAGCAAGCCATGGGCAAAACCATTTTCGGCGTGGTGGTGCTGATGGAGTTGATCGTTGTGACCATGATTTCTCCGGCGCTGACCGCCGGCGCCATCGCTTCGGAACGGGAGCGGCAAACCTTCGACCTGTTATGCACCACACTGCTCTCGGCGCGCGATCTGGTTATCGGAAAATTGACCTCGGCCATGTCATTCGTGCTGCTGCTGATCCTCGCGGCCATACCCCTGCAAAGTATGGCTTTCCTTTTCGGCGGGGTCGAGCTGTCAGAAATTTTGATTTCCATCATTGTATTGATCGTCAGCGCCCTGGCGTTCAACACGATCGGGTTGTTCTTTTCGAGCTTCATCCGGCGCACCCTGGTTTCGACAGTGGTGAGCTATATCGCTTCGATCATGCTGATTTTCGGCCTGCCCTTCCTCTTGTTCGTCCTGCTGATCTTCGCTGATCTGCCGGGCTATTATTACAACAACACCTCATCCGGGTTTGATTGGGAAGTGATCGCCCAGGTCATCATCTATTCGCTAGGGTGGCTGTTGATCTCGATCAACCCACTGGCGACGGCTATCGCCACCGAAGTCATGATCATTGACCAACAAGAGATATTCTTTACGACGATTTCACTGACCAGCGGAAAATCGTTCCCGGTCATCGCACCGTGGATCAGTTATACGATTTTCTATAGCCTTTTGAGCGCAGTGCTCGTTCTGTTGAGCATCGCCTTCGTCAAACGAGTGGACCGATGAATGAAATCGAGAGAATCCTGACCCGGTGGATGGTCTGGCTCCGGCTGCGGCGCGCCTTCCATTGGGGCTTGAATGGTATAGTGGGGGGGCTGGCTTTCTCGACGGGGGTCGCCCTGTCCGCGGGAGCCAATGCCCTGCTGCTGCGCCAAGAATTTCTCTGGCTGGTGGCGGGAGTTACACTGTCCGGGGCGGTTGGGGCTGCTTTGATTGCCTACCTTTGGCCGTTACCGCGCCTCAAAGCCGCCCGCATCTTCGACCGGGCGATGGGCCTGCGGGAACGCCTCAGCACAGCGATAGAGCTGGCTGCCCTCCCTCGGGACGCCGCTCATCCCCCGGCAGATATGATCCGCCGCCAATTCGAGGATACGCTTTCTGCGGCAAGCAGCGCTAATCCCCGGAAGAGTCTCCCGTTGCAAGTCCGCTGGTGGCAGCTTGCGCCGCTCGTTCCATTGGCTGCATTGGTCGCATTCGCCTGGTTTGGCGGTGAACGCTACTTCCAGGCCGCCTTGCAGCAACGCGCCGTCCAGCAAGCCATCGCTGAAGAGGTCGCCAATATCGAAGAACTGCGCGACGACATCCTGACCGACGACAAGCTGACCGACGATCAAAAACAGGCGCTCACCCAACCCCTCGAAAAAACACTGGAGGGCCTGAAAGACGCCCAAACCGCAGAGCAGGCCGTTTCGGTGCTGACCGCCGGCCAGCAGGAGCTTCAGGCGTTATCCGATCCGCAAGCAGAGAGCATGGCCCAGGGATTGAAAGACGCCGGCGAGGCGCTTTCACAGGCTGCTGGCAGCCCGCTGGAGGCATTCGGCCAGAATCTGGCCGCCGGGGATTACATCTCGGCTGCGCAAGATTTACTGGCGATTGACCCCGGCCAACTGACGCCGGAAGAGGCGCAAGCGCTGGCGGAGCAACTCAAAGAAGCGGCATCTGCCCTCGCCAGCTCGAATCCCGAGCTGGCCCAGCAGCTTCAAGACGCCGCTGAAGCGTTGAAAAATGGGGATACCGCCGCTGCCCAACAAGCATTGCAGCAAGCCGCCCAAAGCCTGGCAAATGCGGGGCAGCAAATTGCCCAATCCCAGGCAGCCGGGCAGGCGGCGGCGCAGATGGGCCAAGGGCAGCAAGCCGTCATCCAGGCCGGCCAGAGCGCCCAGGGGCAAACAGCGCAAAACGGGCAGGGACAAGGCCAGGGTCAGGGTCAAGGCCAGGGGCAAGGTCAAGGACAAGGTCAAGGCCAAAGCCAGGGTCAAGGGCAGGGTCAGGGCAGCAGCGGATCCGGGCAAGGCAGCGGTGGTGGAGAGGCCGGGTCAGGCCCCGAAGCTGGCAATGACCCCATCCAGCAAGGCAATGGGCCTGGAACCGGGGGCGAATCTGGCTACGAGCAGATTTACTCCCCCCAGCGGCTTGGCGGGGCTGGCGGAGATACGGTCAATCTCCCCGGCAGCGGCGATCCAAACGGTCAGGTGATCGGCCAGGGAGATACAACTCCCGGCAGTCCTGGCGACAGCACCGTGCCCTACGTTGAGGTATTCCCATCGTATGCAGAAGCTTACCGGCAGGCTATCGAAAGCGGCCTGGTGCCGGTGTCCTTGAGAATCTTGGTCAAACAATATTTCAGCAACCTGGAGCCTTAAACAATAACGCCATGAGTCCTTTACCTTCGATAACAGTCATCATCCCGGCCAGAAATGAAGAAAAATACATCGGCGGCGTTTTGCAAGTTTTGACACAAATTCCCGAAATCACTGAAATCATCGCCATTGACGATGGCTCCACCGATGGAACTTGTCATGAAATCGAAAAATATACTGCCAGCGACCCGCGTCTACGATGCATCCAATTACCATCGAACCAGGGTAAAGCTGCGGCGATGTTTGCCGGGACGCGGCAAGCCGCCGGAAAAGTTTTGGTATTTTTAGACGCCGATCTGTGCAATCTCAAGCCCATCCATGTACGCGACCTCTTCATCCCGGTTTGTGAGCTTCGGGCCGAGATGGTCGTTGGATTGTTCAAAGGCGGTCATTTCAATACGTCCTTTCCTCACTGGCTGACACCGTGGACCAGCGGGCAGCGCTGCCTGCCAGCCGATCTATTTTCCAAGGTGCCGCCGGGAACATCGGCCGGTTATGGGATCGAGACCGGCATCACCTTGACAGCCAACCGCCTGGGATGGAAATGCCTGTACGTTCCTCTCAAAGATGTCTGGCATCCCCCCAGTGAGTTTCATCGCGGTATTTTTTACGGCATCTATACCCGTATAAAAATGTACTGGGAAATTGTAAAAACGCTGTGGGCCGAGGGCGGCTGGTATTTACTGGGGCCGAGACTGCGGGCTGGTAAACGCTACCCGAAAGAACCGCGCAAGATGGAGGGCTGATAGATGGCTCAAACGATCCTGACCATAGATCAATTCCGTGATTACGCCGCTGCCATCGAAACCGAAGTCGGTAAAGTCATTGTCGGGCAGAAGGATGTTGTACGGCACGTATTGGTTTCGATATTGTCGGGAGGGCACGTGTTGCTCGAAGGCGTTCCCGGTCTGGGTAAAACCATGCTCATCCGCACCCTGGGGCAAGTGCTCGACCTGAAATTCTCGCGCATCCAGTTCACCCCCGATCTGATGCCCGCTGACATCACCGGCACCGAGATGCTCGTAGATCGGGATGGACAGCGTGAATTTCGTTTCCAGCCCGGGCCGGTCTTCGCCAATTTGGTGCTGGCCGACGAGATCAACCGCGCCACCCCCAAAACGCAGTCGGCGCTGCTGGAAGCGATGCAGGAACATTCAGTTACCGTCGCCAACAAGACCTACACCCTCGATGAGCCGTTCTTCGTCCTGGCATATAAGATCTGATAAATCAGCATTTGGATTGCTT
>DYIZ01000011.1:0-16643 GCA_020723385.1 Candidatus Aquidulcis sp. | reverse complement strand
GGCACTTACCCACTCCCCGAAGCGCAGATTGACCGTTTCTTTTTCAAAGTCAACGTGGCCTTCCCCTCATCGAGCGAATTGGTCGAGATATTGAACCGCACGACTGGCGCTGAAATCTCGATGGCCGAAGCAAAAATTACCGGGGGCAACATATTGGCTATGCGCAGCCTAGCGCGGGAAACACCCATCGCCTCACATGTTGGCGATTACGTTGCCCGGCTGGTGGTTGCCACACACCCCGAAAGCCCGGAAGCGCCCGCGCTGGTCAAGAAATTCGTTCGCTATGGCGCATCGCCCCGCGGCGGGCAGGCGCTCATCCTGGGGGCCAAAGTCACCGCGCTGCTCGATGGGCGCTACAACGTCGCTTTCGACGATATTCACGCCGTCGCCCCCGCTGCACTGCGCCACCGGCTGCTGCTCAATTTCGAGGGGCTGGCGGAGGGAATCAGCACGGATGCGGTGATTGCCGAGTTATTATCGGAGTTGAAAGTTGCAGGTTGAAGGTTAAAAACCCCTCCCCACAGCTCCCCGTCTCGGGAAAGCGGCGATCGGAGATGGTGAGAACTTCCAACTTTCGACCTGCTAACCTTCAATCTCCTGGCCTTCAACCAAAGAGATGCTTTTCGACGAACCCACCCTCCGCAAGTTGAACCAGCTCACGCTGGTCGCCAGCCAGGTGCGCGCCGGGGTGCTGAAAGGCGAGCGCCGCTCGACCAAACGCGGCACGAGCATCGAGTTCGCTGATTACCGCGATTATGTTCCCGGCGACGATCTGCGCCGCCTCGATTGGAACGTGTACGCCCGCCTCGATCAACCGTTCATCAAGCTGCTGGAGGAAGAAGAAGACCTGTCGGTTCACGTGCTGGTGGATGCGTCGAAATCCATGGAATGGGGGGAAGCGGACACAAACAAGTCACGTTACGCCTTGCGGCTGGCAGCCGCGTTAGGAGCCATCGCTCTCGGAGCAGGCGATCACCTCACGGTTGGCATCCTGAAAGCCGATTCGCCGCCGCTCCAATATGGCCCGGCGCGCGGCCAGCCCCATCTGATGCGGCTGTTGCATTTCCTCGAGGCGCAGACCTCCGCCGGGACCACCGATCTCGACCAATCCTTACAGAGTTATCTCGTCCAGCCGCGCCGCCCAGGTGTCGCATTCGTGATCTCGGATTTGTTCGCCCCCGGCGGGTTCGAGGCTGGCCTGGCGAGGCTGCAATCCCGCGGGCACGAGGTTACCATCATTCACTTGCTCACCCCCGATGAGATCGAGCCCCCCCTGGCAGGCGATCTGCGGCTGGTGGATGTGGAGACCGGTGAATCGCAAGAGGTTTCGCTGGACGGTGGGATGCGCGACCTCTATCGCCGCCGGGTGCAGGCCTGGCAGGAGGAAATCCAGGCCCATTGCCGCAGACGCGGGGCGCGTTATTTACCAATCGTTACGTCAACTGCTTGGGATAAAATTGTGTTATACGGGATGAGGCGGGCGGGGATCGTAAAGTAGAAGGTGGCAGGTGGCAAGTAGCATGTGACAAGTGGAGGCGGTATGACATACGAAGAATGGATGAGGGATGTGCCTGATAATTTCAAGCGCGATGCACGGTGGAAGTTCGAAACATACCGAAAAGCTATGTTTGTGGCAGATTTGGCGTGGTTCGATAGCGAGAAATTGCTGGCAGAGGGTCGCGGTCGGGGTATTGCCTGGCAACTGATAGAGAGTGCAGGCTCGGTATCAGCCAACATCGAAGAAGGCTACGGAAGAGGGTTCGGTAAAGATTACGCCCGTTTCTTGAGAATAGCGCTTGGCTCAGCTCGCGAGACGCGCGGTTGGTATTGGAAAGGCCGCCATGTATTCGATCAAGAAGTTATTACGCATCGCTTTTCCGTTCTGGATGAAATTATAGCCGGTTTGGTAACAACCTCAGAACAACAACGTCGTCTCAATGCCTGAACCGTTTAGACAATTTGCTACCCGCTACTTGCCACTTGCCACCTGTAACATGTCTCACTCTCTTCCTCTTGCTTCTCGGCCTAATTGTCATACCTTTCCTTTTATGCGGAGGTTTTGATGAAAAAATTAAACTTGTGGAAGCGCTTTTTTCCAATTTGGGTCGTTGCAAACGCCATCGGCTGGCTGACGTATGAAGTCTTAATCATCTTGCCGTATTGGGGTTTGTTCGCCGCTATCGCCATCGGATTCTTCATCAGCTTATTACAATGGATGGTTTTGAATAAATTTTACGATATCGATTCGATGTGGCTCTGGATAAGCACAATCACCTACGGTGGGCTGATTATTTTCTTCATGCGATATGGCTATTTGCCGTTGATTCCCTTGATTCTCATCACGATTGCCATCCTGGCTATCCTGGGGCTTCTACAAAGGGTTGTACTGAATTACTATATCAATTCTGCGACAACCTGGCTTATTGCCAGCCCACTTGCTGCGGCTGCCGGCTTGTTTCTCCTTTCTGTGCCAAATTTCCTGGGTATTACGATTCCATCCGGCATAGTTTGGGCGCTTTTCGGCCTGATATACGGGTGCATCACTGGAGCAACCCTGGTAATGCTGTCTTCCGATTTCGATGCAGCCAGGCTAAACAGTATCCCGAGCCAGACTCAACAATAAGCCTTCGGTTGAAGGTCACTTTCAACTTTCAACCTGCAATTTCCCGGCATGTCCTTCCTCACCCCCCTCCTCCTGCTCCTCGGACTCCTTGGCCTCCCCATTCTCGTGCTGTACATGCTCAAGCTGCGGCGGCGCGAGGTCGAAGTGTCGTCCACGCTGCTCTGGCAGCAGGTGCTGCGCGACCGGCAGGCGAACGCGCCCTGGCAGCGCCTGCGGCGCAACCTGCTGCTCCTGCTGCAACTGCTCATCCTGGCGGCGCTGGTGCTGGCGTTGGCCCGCCCGGCAATGGCGGTGCCGGTGGTTGCCTCAGGGTCGGTGGTGGTGCTGTTGGACGCTTCAGCTTCGATGAGCGCCACAGATGTCGAGCCGTCCCGGTTCGAGGTTGCCCGCGCTGCGGTGAAAACAATGATTGACGGGCTGGATGGCAGCGCAAAAATGACGTTGATTTTGGTGGAACAACAACCGGTGATCCTGGCCGCGGGGGACGCCGACAAAGCCAGCTTGCGCCGCGCCCTGGAGTCTGCGACTCCCACCGAGGGTGCGGCCAATTGGGAGACAGCGCTGGCCCTGGCCGCGGGCGCCTCGGCTGGCAGCAGCGACCGCACGACCACCGTCATCGTCTCCGATGGCGGATTGCCGGAAACCGGCCTGCCGCCCATCCCCGGCGAGATCCGCTATATTCCGATTGGGCATTCGGGCGAGAACCTGGCCATCTCGGCGCTGGCGCTGCGGCCTTCGGCGGGTGGCGCAGAATTATTCGCCAGCGTGACCAACTTCGGCGAGACGGACGCATCGGCAATTTTGTCGTTCTATCGCAACGGCGAGCTGTTCACTGCCCAGCCGGTGACTATCCCGGCAGGCAAACAAGCCGAGGCGACCATCTCCGGGCTGCCGGCCGACCCTGCGATCTTCCAGGCGCGCCTTTCCCCTGGGTCTGGTGGCGCATCCGAGCCAACAGACAACCTGTCACTGGATGACTCGGCTTTTGCAAGTTATCAGCCGCCGCGCGACGGGCGCGTTTTGGTGGTCACGTCGAATCTGGATGGCAACTTTTTCCTCGAACAGATTCTCACCGTGATGCCGGGCATCACCCCATACCGCGCCCTGCCCAAAGAAGGCGGCGTCATCGAAATCCCGCCCGATCCGTTCGATGTGTATGTTTTCGACGGCTACCTGCCTGGAGAGCTGCCTGACGGTGATCTGCTCATCATCAATCCCCCAACCACCTTAATGTTCAGCGTCAGCGGCGTGTTCAGCAATACTGAAAATGTCGAGCTTACCGACAGCCCGCTGACGGCCTTCGTGGATTGGAGCGGCGTCCACGTGCTGCGCGCCAAATGGGTTCAGCCGCCGCCGTGGGCCAGGGTGCTCATCCGGGCTGAAGGCGGTCCATTGGTTTTCGCGGGTGAGACCGGCGGGCGGCGTATCGCCGTCATCACCTTCGATCTTCACGACTCTGATCTGCCGCTGCAAATCGCCTTCCCGATCCTGCTTTCCAACCTGATCAATTATCTTTCACCCTCCCAGGCTTTCGACGCCCCCGACGGCCTGCATCCCGGCGATGGACTGACCATCCGTCCCGGATCGGATGTGGAGACAATCGCCATCGCATCGCCAAAGGGAAATTTATACACACTGACCCCCACCGAGGAGGGCGCGACCTTCGTCGAGACCGGCGAGCTGGGGGTATACGCCGTGAACTATCTCGGCGCTGACCCGCCGCCCGCCGATTATTTCGCCGTCAACCTGTTCGATGACGCCGAATCGGACATCCGCCCAAAAGAGAGTATCACGCTGGGACGCGCTTCTGTGACTGCCGCCGCACCGGCGGAGGTCGGTCTGCGCGAGTTTTGGCCCTGGCTGGCTGCGTTGTCATTGGTGGTGCTGGTGGTGGAATGGTGGGTGTATCATCGGAGGCAAGGATTATCGCTTGGGCAGATTTTCAGCCGGCTGAGACAAAATACCCGGCGGGTGTAATTGTTCACCGACTGCGCCGGACTGTCGTCCGGCGCGAGCCTAGATGCTCAGAGTGGGCGATAGTCCACGACCATTTGGAAGAAAAATGTGACCAACTGGCATTCTAATTTCGACCCATCTCACCTCTATTTCATCACCACGACTGCCGTTCAACGCGCCTGCATTTTCGAGCGCGATGTCATCAAACGAATTCTCGTTGATGGCCTCTACCACTTGCAATCTGTGGACAAAACGGAACTATTCGCCTTTGTCATTATGCCAAATCACATCCATGTTATTTTCCGCTGCCACGAGACTGACCCCCTGAAGGATGTATTGCGCGATTTCAAGGCAAACACGGCCCGGTTGATTGTCAGGCATTACCAGGCAGAACGGAATCAAAAAGCGTTACAATTTCTCACCTCGAGTGTGACGCGTCCAGAAAAACAGGACTTCAAGGTATGGGAGGATGGTTACAACGCCAAGGATGTTTTCTCGAAGGACTTCCTTGCACAAAAGATGGAATATATTCACAACAACCCCCTTCAGCCCCACTGGCAATTAGTCGAACATGCCGAAGATTACATTTGGTCAAGCGCACGATTTTACCTGACCGGCGAACCAGCATTGATACCCATCAACGATGCGCGCGAGTTGCTGATATGAACGGATTTACCACGCCCTGCGCCGGACTGTCGTCCGCCGTGAGTAAAATAGACGATCCATCGCTCCGAGTGGACGATAGTCCACGTTCCCTCGCCAGACTAACCTCCGGCGCAAATAAAAGGTAAACTCTATGAAATCTTTCCTCACCGGCGCAACCGGCTTCATCGGCGGGCGCGTCCTGCAAAAATTGATCGCCCGCGGCGACACAGTGACCGCCCTCGTCCGCTCCGAGAGCGGCGCGAAAAAACTGCAAGCCCTGGGAGCGAAAACCGTACTCGGCGATCTCAATTCCCTCGAGGCCTTGCGCGAAGGGATGCGCGGCTGTGACGTAGTTTTTCACATCGCCGCGTGGTATAAGCTAGGGGCGCGCAACCTCCACGAAGCCGAGATCATCAACGTCGAGGGCACGCGCCACGTGCTCGGCGCCGCCCACGAGCTGGGCATCTCGAAGATCGTGTACACCAGCACATTGGCGATCTACGGGGATACCCACGGCAAGATCGTGGACGAAACTTATCGAATGCCTTCCGGCCAGTCATTCGTCACCGAATACGACCGCACGAAGTGGATGGCGCATTACGAGGCGGCGCTGCCGCTCATCGAGAAAGGCGCGCCGGTCGTTATCGTTTTGCCTGGGGCAGTCTACGGCCCCGGCGATTCCAGCCTGGTTGGGCAGATGATGAATGCCTATTACCACGGGTTGATGGCCGTCTTCCCCGGCCCCGAGACGGCGCTGACTTTCGCTCACGTGGACGATATTGCCGAGGCACACCTGCTGGCCGCCGAGAAAGGCCGGCCCGGCGAAAGCTATATCACCGCCGGGCCGGCGCTGACCCTGCGGGATGCGTCGAAACTGTGGGCTGCCGCCAGCGGGAAACGCCCGCCGTTGATGTATGTCCCATCGAGGTGGCTCAAGCCCCTCAAACCGGTTGCCCGCCTGCTCGGGGCAATCCTCCCCATGCCGGAAATGCTCAGCGCCGATGGCGTCGCCATCCTGGGCGCCACCTACATCGCCCGCTCCGACAAAGCCCAGGCTGAGTTGGGTTGGAAACCCCGCTCACCAGAAATTGGCTTCCAGCAAACATTTGAATCGCTGAAACGCCAAAAGGCATCCTGAGCGCAGTCAAAGGATGCATTCCCTAAACGATCCACCGTGCTTCGACTACGCTCAGAACGCCTCGTATTACGCTGACTGCTGATTGCTAAATGCTGACCACTTCCTTTCCTCTCGCCCTGCTTCTGCTACTCTTGCTCCCGGCGGTGATTGCCGTGGGGTGGCCGTCACGCGGATTTGGCAGGCGGCGGGAAATTGTCTCACTCGTTTTGCGCCTTGTCATCCTGTTCAGCGTGATCCTTTCGCTGGCGGGAGTGCAGTCCACGCGCGCATCCGATAACCTGGCGGTGGTATTTCTTGTGGATGTGTCCGATTCCCTGCCCGAAACGGCGCAAGCCGCCGAGATGGATTACGTCCGCCAGGCGATGCTCGCCATGCAGCCCGATGACCGCGCCGCGGTGATCGTCTTCGGGGGGGATGCCCTCGTCGAGCGGGCGATGTCCACCAGCCGGGAAATTGGCGCGTTCACCTCGATCCCCACCACCAACCAGACCGATCTGGCCGAAGCCATCCGCCTGGCGCTGGCGCTCTACCCGCCCGATGCGGCCCGACGGTTGGTGATTCTCTCGGATGGGGCCGCCACCACCGGAGATGCGCTACCCGCCGCGCGGCTGGCAGCCGCCTCCGGGGTCGAGATCGTGGTCGTGCCGTTCGTCGTCCAGCCCGGCGCCGAAACATTGCTCACCAACGTTGAAGCGCCGACCCGCGCCCGCCAGGGGGAAACCGTCACGCTCAACGTCACCATCCGCGCCAGCCAGGCCACGCGCGCCACGCTGCGAGTTTTGGCCGGAACAGAAATCGTCTACGAGCAGGAACACGACCTCGAAAAAGGCGTGCAAACGCTCAGCCTGCCGCTCACCGCGGGCGAGCCAGGCTTCGCCGGCTACCAGGTGCAGATCGAGGCAGCCACCGATCATTATTACCAAAACAACAGCATGGCGGCTTACACGCTCGTCGCCGGGCCGCCGCGGGTGCTGCTCGTTGCCCCGCCCGCCGGGGAGCCGATGGGCTTTCGGGACGAGGTTCGCCCCGACGAGTATTCGGCGCTGGTACACGCCCTGCAGGCCGCCAACATCATCGTCGAGACCGCCTCCCCCCTGCAATTGCCGTCCGAGCTGCCCATGCTGGCGCAATATTCTTCGGTCATCCTGGTGGACATGCCAGCCCGTGACCTGAGTCAGAGCCAGATGCGCGCCATCCAGACCTACGTGCGCGACCTCGGGGGAGGGCTGGTCGTCGTCGGAGGGCCGACCGCTTACGGCGTGGGCGGCTATTTCCGCACCCCGCTCGAAGAGACTCTCCCACTCGACATGCAAATCAAAGATGAGCAGAAGCGCCCCTCGCTGGCAATCGTCTTTATCATTGACCATTCGGGCAGCATGGCCGAGACCTCCGGCGGCGTGCAAAAAGTCGAGCTGGCTAAAGAGGCCGCCATCCGCTCGATCGAGCTGCTTTCGCCGATGGACCGCGTGGGGGTGATCGCTTTCGACGACACCGCCAGTTGGGTGGTCAATATGACCAATCTTGCCAACCCAGATGCGGTCATCAACGCCATTGGGACGATCCGCGCCGACGGGGGCACCGACATCATGGCGGGCGTGCTGGCGATGTCGTCGGTGCTGCCTTATGACGAAGCGACCGTGAAACACGTGATTTTGCTGACCGATGGGGGCGCGGACCCCTCGGGGATCCCCGAACTCGTCGAGCGCATGTACACCCAATACGGCATCACCCTCTCGACGGTGGGCGTTGGCCGCGACGCCGCGCCGTTCCTGTCTGACCTGGCTGCGGCGGGCGGCGGGCGCTATCACTTTGCCGCCGACCCCGCTTCGATCCCCAGCATCTTCACCGAAGAGACCACGCTGGCGATGCGCTCGTATATCGTCGAGGAAACTTTCTACCCCAAGCAGGTCAGCGCTTCGCCCATCCTGGCGGGAGTCGCCGAAGTGCCGCCGCTGTATGGATATGTTGGCACGGAGGCGAAGACTTCGGCACAGGTGATTCTCGTCTCAGCCAAAGACGATCCAATCCTGGCGGGTTGGCAGTATGGCCTGGGGCGGGCGGTGGCTTTCACCTCCGACGCTGCCGGGCGCTGGGCGAAAGACTGGGTAACGTGGCCTGGCTTCCCCACGTTTTGGGCGCAAGCGGTGCGCTACACGATGAGCGAGATTTCCCAATCGGCGCTGGGTGTGCAGGTCGAGCAGGATGGCGAGACCGCCAGGCTGATCGTAGAGGGACAAACACCCGATGGCGTATTTTTGAACAGTTACGAGATGCAGGCGAACATCGTCGCCCCGGATGGGACTGCGACGAGCGTGATTCTCCGGCAAACCGCGCCGGGGCGCTACGAAGGGAGCTTCACGCCGGAATTGCAAGGGGCCTATCTTCTCCGGGTGACCGGCCAACCCCCGGATGATGGAATCCCGCTGGTCGCTGACACCGCCGGGTGGGTACTGTCTTACTCTCCCGAGTACCGCGACTTGTCATCCGACCCCGATGCGCTTGTCCGGCTGGCTGGCGCGGTGGGAGGAAGGATTGCGCCAGCCCGGTATTCAGCCGTATTTGACCACACCCTGCCGGCCCCGGCCGCCTCCCGCCCGTTGTGGCCGTGGCTGCTGGCGCTGGCGGCGCTGCTGCTGCCGTTCGACGTTGCCGTGCGGCGGCTGGTCATCACACGCGGTGAAGTGCGGCGCGGCTGGGCTGCGCTGGCTGAGCGGGTCCGGCGGGTGAGACCTGCCCGGACTGCCGCGCCGCAACGGACCGAGCGTGTCCACGCACTCTTACGCGCCAAGGAACGCGTCCAGAAGACTGAGCAGGAACCAGTCATTAGCGATCTCCCGAACGAAGTTCAGACGTTATCAGTAACCAGTGATCAACCCCCGGTCAAGGAGGATGCGAAGCCGGTGGAAGCGGAGAGGAAGACGCCAGCAGAGACCGCCTCACGGCTGCTGGCGCGCAAGCGCGCCCGGCGAGACGAAACAGCCGATAATCCGCCGGACAGGCCTTAATCACGATTCTTGTTCGTAGCAGGCGTTTTAGCGCCTTTATTGCACTAAAGCGCACACTACGTACCAAATTATCGAAATTGGTATGTGACGTTAATTCTTCGCTGCAAGAAAACGTTGTAAAATTGACTGATAGTAACATTCCGCTGCCGATAGATAATGTTTGCAAAATTGGTCAACCTCCCGAAATTTGACGATCCAGAAAAGAACCGGATCGGGCTTCTGCTCTACCAGTTCATCTGGATTGGGCTGCTGCTGACGATTTTAATGGCAGTCGCCGGGTTAATCATTCATATTGACCGGCAGGCGGGAATGCTCATCATCGGGGGGTTCGCTTTGCTGCATTTGCTTGCCCTTTATCTATTGCGTCGTGGCGAGGTGGCCGTCGCCAGCGTCTTCCTGCCTGCCGGGTTGTGGATCGTTGTCACTTTGCTATTTTTTTTCACCGGTGGGTTACGCGGCTTGGGGTTTACCACCTATTTCGTTGTCATTTTACTCGCCCGTTTGTTGACCGGCCGCGTGGCCGGTATCGTTTTCGGGTTTGTCAGTGTGGCTGCCAGTCTCGTTGTTTTATTGGTAGAAATCAACGGGATACTGCCACCCTCAGTGATATCAATTACACCTCTTGCGGTCTGGGTCATACAATTGACCATTTTCGCCTGGTTTGGGCTGCTGCTTTTCATCGCAAACCGCAGCCTGAACGAAGCATTAGAACGCGCCCGGCGTAATGAAACCGCCCTGGCTGAATCGAATCGCAATCAACTTGTCATTCGCAACCAGCTCGAACGGCACACCCGCGATCTCGAGCGGCGCATTACCCAGCTCCAGGTTGCATCCGATATTGCCCGCGAGGCGGCAACTTTCCGCGGGATGGATGCACTGCTCAACCGGGCAGTTAATCTGGTGCGTGACCGGTTTGGGTTCTACCATGCCGGGATATTCATGGTAGACGAGCGCTGCCAGTACGCAGTGCTCAAGGCCGCCACCGGCGAAGCCGGCCAGAAAATGCTCGAACAAGGCCACCAACTTAAAATTGGCGAAGTCGGCATCGTTGGATTCGTCACCGGCAGTGGGGAACCGCGTATCGCCCATGACGTGGGCGCAGACGCCGTTTATTTCAGGAATCCCAACCTGCCTGCGACTCGCTCCGAAATGGCGCTTCCTCTCAGGATTGGTGAAAAAACCATCGGCGCGCTGGATGTTCAAAGCCAGGAGCCGGCCGCCTTCGACCAGGAGGATGTCGCCATCTTGCAAACGATGGCCGACCAACTGGCTGTGGCTATTGAAAACGCCCGCCTGTTCGAGGCAACCCAGCGCCAACTCGACGAACTGAGCATCCTGCATGCGGTCGCCATGGCAGGGGCAGAGGCCACCAGCCAGGATGTGCTCATCGAGCGGGCCACACAGCTCATCGGTGAACGGTTGTATCCCGATCATTTTGGGGTGATGCTGGTGGACGAAGCCACCGAATCGCTGCGTTTTCACCCTTCGTATCGCGGCTTGAGCGACGAAATCAAACAACTTGCTCTACCCATTGGGCGAGGCATCTCCGGTCAGGTGGTCATCCACGGACAGCCAATGCGTGTCTCGGATGTCACCCGCGAGCAGGCTTATGTGGATGTTCACGCCGGAATGCGTTCCGAGCTTTGCGTCCCGCTCAAAATCGGCGACCGTATTATCGGGGTCATCAATGCCGAAAACGCCCAATCCAATTACTTCACCTACGCCGATGAGCGCCTGCTGTCCACCTTCGCCAACCAACTGGCGACCGCCATCGAGAAAGCCCGCCTGTTCGATGTCGAACGGCGGCGCGCCACCGAGTTGGAAACCTTGCGCCAGGCAAGCTTGCACCTGACCTCCAACCTCGATTTGAAATCGGTGCTCGAATCGATCTTGATTCACGCCATCGAGCTGGTGTACGCGGATACCGCTCATGTCTTTCTTTACGATGGGGAAAAACTCGAATTTGGGACGGCGCTTTGGGCTCCGGGCCATGAGCAAGATAAGCCCTTCGACCAGCCGCGTCCCAATGGGGTCACATACTCCGTGGCGCGTACCGGTCAGAAGATGATCGTCAGCGATTGCAAAACGCATCCCATGTTTCAGGATCGCCCCTGGGACGGGGCTGTCATCAGTCTGCCGCTGCACCGGGGAGCGCAAGTCATCGGCGTAATGAACCTGTCATTCGAAAACGGCGCGCATCCCTTTGATGAGGGCGAAATCCGGGTATTGGAATTGCTGGCTGACCAGGCAGCCATCGCGCTGGCCAATGCCCGCATGTATACAGACACGCACGAACGCGCCGAAGAACTGGCCGAAGCCCTGTCGGTGCGGGAAGAATTGGATCGGCTGAAGAGCGAATTCATCCAAAATGTGTCCCACGAATTACGCACTCCTCTGGCGATTTCGCGCGGCTACATCGAGCTTCTGGCCCAAGGGGAAATTGGCCCGCTCTCCAAAGAACAGCGCGACACGGTAGACATCATTTACCGCCGAACCAACCTGCTGACCAAATTGGTGGACGACCTGACCGCAATCCTGGAGGCCGAAGCGCGCCAATCGAAACACGAGCTGGTCAACCTGTCGGAGATCGTTCAAAATTTGGCGATAGATTTCACCCCGGTGGCTCGCCAGGCAGGATTGGCCTTGATTATAGAAATATCCGACGAGATACCGACTTTGAAGGGTAACGCAGATCACCTTTACCGCCTGCTCGACAACCTGCTTGGCAATGCCATTAAATTCACTCCATCAGGCGGAACAGTGACCGTTCGGCTGTCTGGCGACGGGCCGAATACAATCCTCGATGTTGCCGATACCGGCGTCGGAATCCCCGAAGGCCAACTCGACCGCATTTTCGACCGCTTCTACCAGGTTGACGGCAGCACCACCCGCCGCTATGGGGGCACTGGTCTTGGATTGGCGCTGGTCAAAGAGATCGTCAACGCCCACAACGGCGCGATCAAAGTTTCCAGCACGGTCGGCCTGGGCACAACTTTCCACATAACGTTGCCGCCAATCGGCTAACTCACATAGGAGAATCACCATGGACAAAACAGAAGCCATCTGCCGGCTGGCCGCGTCCCGGCGAACTTTGCTCGAAGCGATTGCATCTTTTAGCGACGACGAAATTTGCACCATCCATGTCGAGGGAACCTGGACAATCAAAGATTTACTGGGACACATTGCCTCTTGGGAACGAGCGTTTCTCGAACCGTTGGGGGTCTTTATTGCCGGCGGTGGGTTCAAACCCGAAGATATACCCGACCACCTGGCATGGAATGAAATCCAATCGCGCCGCTGGCCGGCGCTGACCCTGGCCGAAATCACGGCTGAATACCATCAGGTTCGCCAGCAATTGCTGGATACACTGGATAAACTCTCCGACGATCAGTGGCACGAAATCCACCCCGCGCCGTGGGGCGGCAACGAAACCATCGTGCAGATGGTTTCCGGTTTAGCCTGGCACGAAGGCATCGAGCATATGCGAAAAATCACCGCGCTTCATGAAGAGAAAGGATAATCACATGGACATACACGAAACAGCAGTCGCCCGTTTCCGCCAGGGATTTAGCTGCTCACAAGCAGTGTTTTCGGCGTTAGCCGACCAGATGGGTATCGAAACCGAGACAGCGCTCAAAATAGCCGGGGGATTTGGCGGCGGGATGGGACGTATGGGTCTCACCTGCGGCGCAGTCACCGGGGCGATCATGGCCCTCGGGCTGAAATACGGCTCGACCAACCCAACCGACACCCAGGCAAAAGATCACACCTACGCCCAAGTGCAAGAATTTGCCCGCCGGTTTTCCGAGCGGCATGGCTCGATCACCTGCAACACCCTGATCAACAGCGATATCAGCACCCCCGAGGGGCGCAAACAAGCCCGCGAGGCAGGGACGTTCGCTACCCTTTGCCCCATGCTCGTGGGTGATGCGGTGAAAATTTTCGAAGAAATGCAAGTGGGTTGAAATCTACCGCGGATATTCGGCGGGCGGATTTCAGCCCGCGGGTTTATTATGTTTGACTCTACCGTTCCTCCCAAACGATCACCTTTTCGCTTATCCTCCATCCCCCTCTCCATCAAGATAACGGCGGTCTATCTCGTGGTAGGGTGTTTGTGGATATTTCTATCGGACAGCTTGCTGCTTTTACTCACCAATAATTCAACCGATTTATCCTCTTTACAAACGATAAAAGGGTTGGTGTATGTTGCGATCACCGCCGGGTTAGGATATTTCCTGATCCAGCGTGATTTTTCAGCGATCCAGAGATCCAATCAGGCGTTACAGCAAAGTTACGAAGCCACTCTGGAGGGATGGACGCATGCTCTCGACTTGCGCGACAAGGAAACCGAGGGCCATACCCAACGCGTGACTGAACTGACGCTTCGTCTTGCGCGTATGATGGGGATGGATGAGGCCGCGTTGGAGCAAGTACGGCGCGGCGCGTTGCTGCACGATATTGGCAAAATCGGCGTCCCGGATCGTATCTTGCTCAAGCCCGACGCGCTGAGCCAAGAAGAGTGGGAGATTATGCACAAGCACCCGGATTACGCCTACGAACTTCTATCGCCAATTACCTATTTACGCTCCGCGCTGGATATTCCCTATTGCCATCATGAAAAATGGGATGGCACAGGCTACCCGCGCCATCTCGAAGGCGAGCAGATCCCGCTCGCAGCGCGTCTCTTCGCTGTGGTTGATGTTTGGGATGCGCTGCGCTGTGACCGCCCTTACCGGGCAGGCTGGACGGAAGAAAAAACGATCGAATATATCCGCTCACAGTCCGGTACCCACTTCGACCCAAAAGTGGTCGAGATTTTCTTCCAGGTGATCGGCGAAGCCGACTCGACCCTTTCAGGTGATTGCACTGCACCTTAATTCGATACAAAAACCCCCGGATTTTGGATGCAGCCGGGAATCATCCCCACTTTCAACCTTCCAACTTTCACCCTTCCAACCCCTTTCAACCCTATGACAACCATCCACCTCGTCTCGCACACCCATTGGGATCGCGAATGGTACCTGCCATTCCAGCTTTTTCGACTCAAATTGATCCACCTGATGGATAACCTGTTGGCGCTGCTGGCAGCCGACCCCGGATTCAAACATTTCATGCTCGATGGGCAGACCACCGTACTCGACGATTACCTGCAAATTCGCCCGGAACGCGAGGCTGAGATTCGCGCCCACGTGCAGAGCGGGCGGCTGGTCATCGGCCCGTGGCATATCTTGCCAGATATGTTCCTCGTCGGGCCGGAGGCGCACATCCGCAACCTGCTCGAAGGGGATCGCACCACCCGCAGGTTCGGCCCAAAGATGCCGGTCGGCTATATCCCGGACCCGTTCGGCCATCCGGGGCAGGTCCCGCAAATCCTGAGGGGATTCGGCCTCGAGACGGCCTGCCTGTGGCGCGGGCTGGATGATCAACCCTGCGAATTCTGGTGGGAAGCGCCGGATGGGTCGCGCGTGCTGATGGCATACCTGCGGGACAGCTATGGCAATGGGGCCAGCCTCCCCACCTCGGACGGGGATCGTTTTACCGCAGAGATCAAACGGGCAGCAGAATCGCTCGCGGCTCACACAACCACCGGGCACGTGCTCATCATGCACGGCACCGATCACATGGAGCCGCCAAGCGACACGTCATCTGGTATTGACTACGCGAATAGTCATCTCGATGGCGATGCGGTGCTTCACTCGACGCTGCCCGTTTTCGTTGCGGCAATCAGGGAGCAAATTGGCAAATCAGCAAATCAGCAAATCAGCAATGAGATATTGACCGTCAGAGGCGAGCTGCGCTCGTCGAAACGGTCGCATTTGCTCCCTGGCGTGCTCTCCGCCCGGATGTGGATCAAACAGCGCAACCAGGCTTGCGAGACCCTGCTCGAAAAGTGGGCCGAGCCATTCAGCGCGTGGGCAAGCTTCGTGACCGCCGACCGCCAACCGATGACCGCCAAAAATCCATCCGTCATCGGTCAACCGTCATCCGTCGTTCACCACGCCTGGCGACTGCTCATGGAATGCCACCCGCACGATTCGATCTGCGGCTGCTCGGTGGACCAGGTCCACGATGAGATGCGCCCGCGCTTCGACCAGGTGGCGCAGATCGGGGAGGAGATCACCCGGCAGAGCTTGGAGGCGATTGCGGGGGCGGTGGATACAGGGCAAATCAGCAAATCGGCAAATAAGCAAATGGGCAAATCGGCGATTGTGGTATTCAATCCGACCGTGGGGCCGCGCACCGATGGGGTGCGAGTCGAGACGCAGCTTCCTGCCGGATGGGTGGATTTCGACATCGTGGACGAAGCCGGGCAGATAATTCCCCATCAATCCATCGGGATGAACAGCCGCGAGCTGATCAATGCGGCCATGGATCGTAAAACGCTGACCGAGACGCTCAAAATGGTGCACAAAGGCCGGGCGGCGGGGATGGTCTTCCGCGACATCCAATTCCATCAGGAGGGCAGCAGTTTACGGGTCGAAGCGATCTTGTCCGACACCGGCGAGCCGGATGCCGCCCGGTGGAAGCAGTGGATGCAAGCCTTCGATAAATTCCTGACCGACCCGGCTATCGAAACGGTCATCGTACGCGCCCGCTCGGCTCCGGCGACTGCGGTGATTTTCAGCGCGCCGGAAATTCCAGGGCACGGCTTCCGCACTTTCTGGCTGCAAGAGAAAGCTGTCGGCGAGGAGACCGTCCAGCCCGTTCGGGTGAGCGGCATCGTCCAGGCCTTGCTGCCCCTCGCCGGACGCGTCGCGCCCGTTGCCGGGCGCCTGCTCTCCCGCCCGGTTACAGAAAAGCCGCCTTACGTCATCGAAAACGAGTTCTTCCACGTCGAAGCCGCGCCCGCTACCGGCACACTGACCGTCACAGACAAGCGCAATGGAGCCGTCTATCGCGGGCTGAACCGCTTCGTGGACGGCGGCGACTGCGGCGATGAATACAATTACAGCCTGCCGGAGCGGGATACGCTGGTCACGGCCCGGCTCGACCGGGTTCACATCGAACGCGGCGACGTTCAGCAAACGATGGAACTGCGGCTGGCGATGACGCTCCCGGCAGGCTTGACTCCCGACCGGAAGGCGCGCAGCCCGGAGCGGGTGACCATCCCAGTGATGACCCGCGTCATATTGACCGGGAGCGTCCCCAGGGTGGATGTTCACACCGAGATCGAAAATGGCAATGCAAACATTACCGCGGCTGACCATCGCCTGCGGGTACACTTCCCCGCCCCATTTGCCGCCAGCGCCGCCGATTACGACGGGCATTTCGAGAT
>DYIZ01000187.1 GCA_020723385.1 Candidatus Aquidulcis sp. | reverse complement strand
AGCCAGGGGGTTTCAACCCCTGGCGTTGGCGCAAAGTTAGTTTCCGAACGCTTTCACATGAAACTAAAGTGGCTTTATGCAGTATCCATTTGAAGGAGACCAGCAATGGAACAATGGGAATATCTAACAGAATTGCTTTATGCAAACCTGGAATCCCAAGGTGTGAAGGAATTCATGCAAAAGAGTTTCCCTGATTGGAAGAAACCACCCAAATATACACCCGAAACTCTGATACCACGACTTGACCGTCTTGGGAGGCAGGGGTGGGAATTAGTACATATGCAACCCATAGCTGTAGTAGATGATGACCTGATTTTGCACCCAGGAGAATATGGCCAAAAAAGCTGTGTATATTTTGCTGTGTTCAATCGCCGCCTAACAACCACTTCTGCCTGACCATCTTCGGCGCGGGTATGCACATACCCTGAGGTAATCATCATTCCGGTTTTTGGAAGGGGTTTTGCCAGAGTCGGCAGCAGGAGAGCCGGAGCGTTAGAAATTCGCCCCATGCCCTGGCTTGATTGTCTGATACCACAGGGCTTGATGCGTAAATACATCGCTCTCCATTCAAACCGTAAATAAAAAAGCGCCCTGGGGATCCTTCACAACCCCAGGGCGCTTTCGATTCGAGCCAGCTACCCCACCATCTTCCTCAACACCGTATTCAGCACCCCGCCGTTGCGGTAGTAGTCCACTTCCACCTCGGTATTCAGCCGCGCCGTCACCTTGAACGTCACTGCGCTGCCATCCGGCTTGCGCGCCGTCACCGTCAATTCGCTTTGCGGGGCAACTTCGTCCGATAACCCGGCGATGTCGAACACCTCCTGCCCGGTCAGCCCCAGCGTGTCCACGGTCTCGCCAGGCTCGAACACCAACGGCAGCACGCCCATCCCCACCAGGTTCGAGCGGTGGATACGCTCGAACGACTCGGCGATCACCGCTTTCACGCCCAGCAGCGTCGTCCCCTTCGCCGCCCAGTCGCGGCTCGACCCCGTGCCGTACTCCTTCCCGGCCAGGATCACCAGCGGGACGCCATCCTCCCGGTATTTCATCGCCGCATCGTAAATCGGCATTTGCTGACCGCTGACCCCGGTGTTCTGTACCGGCGCTGAAAGCTGACTGCTGAAATACACCGTCACGCCCCCTTCCACCCCCGGAACCAGCCGATTCTTCAACCGGATATTGGCAAACGTGCCGCGCGCCATCACCCGGTCGTTGCCGCGCCGCGAGCCGTAGGAGTTGAAATCCTTGGGCTGGATGCCTTTCGAGATCAGGAACTTCCCCGCCGGGCTGTCGGAGGCGATGTTGCCCGCCGGAGAGATGTGGTCGGTCGTGATCGAATCGCCAAACACCGCCAGCGCCCGCGCTGACCGAATATCCTGGATGTGCGGAACTTCCGTCCCCAGGCCGATGAAGAACGGCGGCTCTTGAATATACGTGGACTCGGAATTCCACTCGTAAAGCTGGCCCTCGCCCACCGGGATAGCGTTCCACGTCTCGTTGCCGGTGAACACCGCGCCATATTTCTGCTGGAACATCTCGGACAAGACCGAATCCCCCACCACCTGGGCGACCTCCGCTGTGGAGGGCCAGATATCCCGCAGGTAAACCGGCTGCCCGTCTTTACCCGTGCCAATGGGATCGCTGACCAGGTTGGTATCCACCGTCCCGGCGAGGGCGTACGCCACCACCAGCGGGGGCGACGCCAGGTAATTGGCGCGCGTCGAAGGGTGAACCCGCCCCTCGAAGTTGCGGTTGCCCGAAAGCACCGCCGCGGCGACGAGATTATTGCCCGCAATCGCCTTGACGATCTCACCCGCCAGCGGGCCGGAGTTGCCGATACAAGTTGTACACCCGTAACCGACCACGTTGAAGCCCAATGCTGCCAGCGGCTCGATCAGCCCGGCCTTTTGCAAATATTCGGTGACAACGCGCGAGCCGGGGGCCAGCGACGTTTTTACATAGGGGCGAGTCTTCAGCCCAAGCGCGACGGCTTTCTTCGCCACCAGGCCGGCTGCTACCATCACTGCCGGGTTGGAAGTGTTGGTGCAGGAAGTGATGGCGGCGATGACCACCGCACCGTGGGTGATCTCGGCGGCGTGGCCGTTCGCGCCGACGGTGGCTTTCTTGGTCAGGTCGCCTTCGGGCAGCTCGTAGCCGCGGGCTTTCACCGGGGCGGAGAGCGCCGCCCGGAAATCGGTGTGAACGTTCTTCAAGGGGACGCGGTCCTGCGGGCGTTTTGGCCCCGCCAGGCTGGGTTCGACCGTGGCTAGATCCAGCTCGAGGGTGCTGGTAAACTCCGGGTCGGGAGTCTCGTGGGTGCGGAACAACCCCTGTTCTTTGCAGTAACGCTCCACTCGCTCGATGACCTCCTTCGGGCGGCCGGTCAGACGCATATAACGCAGCGTCTCATCGTCTACCGGGAAGAAGCCAATCGTCGCGCCGTATTCGGGGGCCATGTTGGCGATGGTGGCGCGGTCGGGCAGCGGCATAGCGGCTAGCCCGGGGCCGTAGAATTCCACGAACTTGTCCACCACACCCTTTTGGCGCAGCATCTGCGTGACGGTCAGCACCAAATCGGTGGCGGTGACGCCATCCAGCAGCGCGCCGGTCAGCTTGAAGCCGATCACCTCCGGGGCGAGCATATCCATCGGCTGGCCGAGCATGACCGCCTCGGCTTCGATGCCGCCCACACCCCAGCCGACCACGCCCAGGCCGTTGATCATCGTGGTATGCGAGTCGGTGCCTACCAGCGTGTCGGGCAGGGCCAGGAATTCGCCATCCATTTGGCGGGCCACGACCACATCGGCCAAATATTCCAGGTTGACCTGGTGAACGATGCCGGTGGCGGGCGGCACGACGCGGAAATTGTCAAAGGCCTTTTGCCCCCAGCGCAGGAACTCGTAACGCTCACGGTTGCGCTGGAACTCCAGCTCGGCGTTGCGAGCCAGGGAATCGGGGGACGAGAAAAAATCCACCTGCACCGAGTGGTCAATCACCAGATCCACCGGCACGAGCGGATTGATGCGGGCCGGGTCGCCGCCCATGCGGGCCATGGCGGCGCGCATGGCGGCCAAATCCACCACCGCCGGGACGCCGGTGAAATCCTGCATGATGACGCGCGCCGGTAGGAAAGGTAACGCCTGCCGGTGGGCGGCTTGCGGCTTCCAACCTGCCAGATTGATGACATCGTCTTGGGATATTTCACGCTCGTTGCACTGCCGCAGCAGCGATTCGAGCAAAATCCGAATGGAAAATGGCAGCCGGTCGAGCCGGGTCAGGCCGTCTTTTTCGAGACATTCGAGGCGATAGAAGGTATAACGCGCCTGCGAGACGTCGAGAACGTCGCGAGCGCCAAAATAGTTTTTGGGCATAGTGACTCCTGAATGAAATCGGATAGGGGCAGGTGACAATTATAGCCCGTTGGGAGAATGTTTTCAATGGTGATTCGGGGCGGTTTTCGATGTTTACCTCCAAACCAGGCAGCAGCCTTTGAGCCAGAATTCATCATTGACATGCAATAAATATTCTGTATAATTTAGATACAAATTGTCTGAATTACCGTGGTGCATTCAGGCTAAAGAAATATCTCCCAAACCTTTTGTGGTTAGCGCCAAATCTGACAACAGTCAGCATACTCAAAATGAACGTTCGGCAATGACTTTGCCGCCCTTGGCCCGACGATGCTTCGCCGGGCTAAATCAACCCCAGGGGCCAGTTTCCCCTCTCTCGCCGCAATTGGCCTGGCGCAGACAAATATACCATCCCTTATGTAATCCATGAGATTGCCCAATGCTCGCAATTCGAACCGGCGGCCGCAAGGCCGTTGGTGGTACATTCCCAAAGGAGACTAAGATGGCAGTCACAGCAGTTGATACGTCTAAAAAGATGTATATCGTATGTGAAGATGAAAGGATCAGTGAATTCAGGGAAGCCTTACGTGGAACGCTGATTTGCCCTGGCGACAATGAGTATGAGTCTGCCCGCCGCGTCTACAATGCAATGATTGATCGTCGTCCAGCCATGATTGTGCGCTGCGCCGATGTGGCCGATGTCATTCGGTCGGTGAACTATGCCCGGATGCACGATATACCGGTAGCGATCCGGGGCGGAAGCCATAACGGCGCTGGCCTGGCAACCTGTGATGATGGCCTGGTCATTGATCTGAGCAAGATGCGTGGGATTCGCGTGGATCCCGCCGAGCGAACCGTACGCGTCGAAGGCGGCTGCACCTGGGGCGACGTTGACCATGCTACGTATGCCTTTGGCATGGCTACTCCAAGCGGTATCATCTCCACCACCGGCGTTGGCGGCCTGACCTTGGGCGGCGGGCTTGGGCATCTGACGCGCAAATTCGGTCTCGCCATTGATAACCTGCTCGAAGTTGACATGGTTCTGGCCGATGGAAGGTTTGTGAAAGCAAACGCCAAGGAAAACGCCGATCTCTATTGGGCTGTGCGCGGCGGCGGGGGAAATTTCGGGGTCGTTACCTCGTTTTTGTTCCGTCTCAACCCCGTCAGCACTGTTTATGCCGGCCCAATTCTCTGGCCGCTGGACCAAACCGCGGAGGTCATGCGCTTTTACCGTGACTTTATCACCAACGCGCCGGAGGATCTCAATGGGTTCTTTGCTCTCATGACCGTGCCGCCCGGCCCGCCCTTCCCTGAGGCACTCCGTCTCAAGAAGGTGTGTGGCATCGTCTGGTGTTACACCGGGCCATTAGAAAAAGCAGAATCAGTATTCAAACCAATCCGCAAATTGGGTACCCCGCTCCTGGATATGGTCGGCCCGATACCATTCCCATCCCTACAGAGTATGTTCGACGCAATCTATCCGCCCGGACTGCAATGGTACTGGCGGGCAGATTTTGTCAACGAATTGAGCGACGAGGCCATTGCTTTGCACGTCAAACACGGGGCCAAGCTGCCGACCTGGCAATGCACGATGCACCTTTACCCGATTGATGGCGCGGCGCACCGCACCGGCAAGAACGATACCGCCTTTAGTTACCGGGAGGCCCAGTGGGCGGAGGTGATTGTGGGGGTTGATCCCAACCCGGCCAACAATGAGAAAACAATCGCCTGGGCCAGGGAGTATTGGGAAGCGCTTCACCCCTACTCGGCTGGCGGCGCTTACGTGAACATGATGATGGAAGAAGGCCAGGAGCGTATCCGCGCTTCATATCGGGACAACTACAAGCGGCTGACTGAGGTGAAGAAGAAATACGACCCCACCAATTTCTTCCGCATCAACCAGAATATTGAACCGAAGTAAGCTACCCCTCACCCCTAACCCCTCTCCCAATTCTGGGAGAGGGGCTTTTATAGCGCCACTCACTTCCGCAGCCCCCAGGGGTTTCCAAAACCCCTGGGGGCTTTCACGCTCACCGCCTCGCCACCGGTAAATAGACGGTGTACACATCATCTGTCCACACGTATTCCACCACCAGCGGATCGTGATCGGAGCTGCGGCGCTCGGTGGCTGAGACAGACTCGTTCGAGGCTGGGAAATCGGCGTTGAGGTGAAACGGCCAGGCCAGCATGAATTCGTTAGGCGCATCGTCCAGCGCCGGGCTGATGAGCACGTGATCCATCTCTTGCGAGATTCCCTGGTAAAGGTAGCTGTAACGCGTGGGCTTATCCACCTGCCGCCACAGGTTGCGCAGCCCGGCAGCCTCCAAAATGGCGAGCGGCTGCGAAGACAGCGCGTCGTTCATGTCGCCGAGGATGACGAGGTTGGCGCCCGGCTGCGCATCGAGGATTTCGCCCGCCAGCCCGGCGACGAAGGCCGCCTGCTCGAGGCGGCGCGGCAGGGTGTACTGGGTCGTCTCGGTATCTTCGGTTTTGGATTTCCAATGGTTAACCAGAACCCAAATCTCCAGCGATGGGCTGCTCACGGAGAGGCGTACCACCAACGGGGGACGCGAAAACAGCCGGTTGCCGTCATCCGTCCCATCGCTGTTCGTGTCGCATGTGATGGCATTTTGCGGGTTCGACACGTCGCCGTTGCCATCCGGGCCGAGACCATCTTGCAGGGTGGTACACCCCTGGCGGGCTGTGTCTGAGATGACAGTGGCCGCATCCACCCGGTAGAGCAATCCCACATCAATGCCGCGTGCGTCCGGGCCGTCAATCATCACAGCCGCATAATTGGCAGTGATCTCCGGGCGCATCGCCAGCGCGTTCAGCACGCCGGTGTTTTCCGCCTCTTGCACGCCGATCAAAATCGGCTCGCCCATGGCGTGGATCGCCAGAGCCAGCTTTTGCAGCTTGCGCTGGTAGGCGGTGGGCGAAAGCACATCGTCGTCGGTAGCGGGGTCGTCCACCGTGTCGAAGAAGTTGTGGAGGTTGAAGGTGGCGATGGAAAAGACGGCCGATGACGACCGACCACTGACCGCCGGGGAGCGGGCCAAAGTGGGCTGTTCGAGAAGTTGCAGGCGGTACTGTTCGCGGGAATATTCCAGCCAGCCGGCGAGACCGGAAATTTGGTCGCCGACGGCGGCTTCGGGGGTGATCTCGTACAGCCCGCCGTCGTCCACACAGACGATTTCGCCCGTGCCCGCCGGGTCATCGTAGAATACCCGGCTGACGCCCAGGCTGGCGGCAGCCACCCAGGTTTGATCTTCTGAGTCGGTTGGGCCGACCACGATGGCAGAGGCCATCTGGACAGCCATCCCCTCGCGGGATTCGAGGTAAGCGACGGAGGCGGCTGTCTCGAAGGGCGGATTCAGCTCGACCGGAGCCGGGAGGGGCTGCCCGCCCGCGAGAACCACCACCCCCGATGGGCTGGCGGCGATCTCCGTCATTCCATAATACTCCTGCGCGACGCCAGTCACCTCCACGAGATCGCCCAGGCTGGCAACGTTCACCGCACTGCCGAGGTAGACAAAAACCCCGTCCGAGGTGGACGGGTCGGAGTCGCAGCCAGGCTGCTGAAGGTAGAAACCCTTTTTACTGGTCTGATCGAGATCGGCGAAGACTACCCCCTGGGTGATAATAATATCCCCGGAGAAAGGGGTAATCTCACCGCTGCCTTGAATCTGGCAAATGGGAGTGAGGGAGGCCGGCCGCGATAAAGATGGGTTTGACAAAACGGCTGCCACAAGAAGCAGTGTTAAGGGGTAAATGCCGGGGCGGATTTTCATGGGCCTCCGTAATGCATTTCTTACAATGGGATCGTGTTCACCCCGCCTGGATGACAGCAATTACCGGCGATGGATCTTTCAGCGAGCGCAGGATCAGTTTCCGGCCAAAAAGCCAGGCCAGCCCGAGGCTAAGCGGTAAGATGGGTGTGATCACCTGATGGATGGGAATATAGCCTGGAATCGCGCCAGCCACCGGGGGAACTGTGGTCAGATACCACATCCCGCCGCCCCATACGATCAGCAAAACCAAGATTAATCCCCCGCCGGCCCATTTCCAGCCCAAGAGCGCCCTCACCAGAAGCCAGACGGGGAGCAAAAGGATGATCTGGTTGATGATTGACATGCGAGGCGCGACCGCCATGGTGACGATCAGCGTCGCGCCGGCTGCCCAGAGAAAATCTGCCTTTTGGGCGCTGTGCAAGGCCGCCCACCAGGCAAAGATCACCGCCCCAGCCGCGGCGGCGAAGGTCAGCGGCAGAAGCCACGGTTTTGCCGGTTGGCAGCATTGATCGAGAACAACTTCGATGACCGGCGCTAAGGTGTACTGGCTGGGATCAGCCAGCCGGTGCAGAAAATTGGCGATCCAAATGGGCTGGAAGATCGTTGGCAGCGCCAGAAGCGCCAGGCCGGTGAGAAGCGCGGCGAGTAATATTCGCCAGCGCCGGTTGATGGCAGCCCAAAACAACACCGCCGGGAGAAAGAGGATCACAACCTGGGGTTTGAGGATCGTCAAACCGAGGGCGATACCGGCCAGGTTGTCGTGATCCTTCAAGATCGCCCAAATAGCAAAAACGATCAACGTAAAAACCAGGAGGGTGATCTGACCCAAGAAAAACCCCGACAACACCGGGTAGAATCCAATACTCCAAACGAGGATGCCAGCCAGCGCCAATTTATGGGGATGCCATCCAGCGATCTGCAAGATCAGCAGAATCCCGGCGACGACAAGGAATTCCAACAGCGTCAACCAGACAGCCTCCGACCAGGGTAAAGGCAGCAAGGATAGCGGCACAGCCAGGTAAGCGACGTAAGCCGGGTAAACATAACTGTCTTGCGCTTCCTTGATGCGCTCCGAATTCTCGCCGAACATCTCGCGCCGGGTTTGTTCGGCAACCGCGTCGCTGTAAGGATCCAGGCCGGCTGCTACGGCCCTTCCTGCAACCAGAGTCGGGTGGAAATCCAGCAGGATAATGGCCGAACGCGATGTGACGGTGCGGTAAACGGCAACCGTGTTGAGGATCAACAACAAAATCCCGCACCCTATACCCACGACTGCCAGTCTCACCCGGTGACTTTTTTGCCCGTCGGAGGAGGTTGTCATTTGCTCTTATGCTCCCTGTCGGACTTGCGATCTCTTTTATGCAATATTCCGGCCAAATCCCCGCGATCGAGTCTGGCGAAGGCCGCCAGCAAAATTTTATTGAGCTGCGAAATGGCGACGCCCGCCAAGATCAAACCGAACAACACCAACAATCCATTACGCAACGGGCGGGGCAGAAATTGCAGAGCGATAATGTAGAAAATATCTTTGACTGGGGAGGCAAGGCTGAGATCATTGAGAATCTTGCCCACGCCGACCCCAAACACCATAATGCCGACCGCCAAAACCACCATCCACAGCTTGGCGGCCATCCCTGGCTGCAGCCAGACCCAGAAACTGGCCCGGTAATAGATGCGCCCAGTGTCGAGAATCATGCGCAGGATTTGTCCCGGTCGTATGCGCTCCAGGCTGGCCGCGCGTTTATAGTCCACGACGACGGGAGCCTCAGCGATTTTGTAGCCGAACCGCCGGGCGGCAACGATTAGCTCCAGGTCGAATGCGAAGCGTTTGACTGTCAGGCGGGGCAGGCAGTCCTTCAGCACCTCACGGCGGAAAAGTTTGATGCCGGTCTGCGTCTCGCTCAACGAAAGATCGAATAAGAAATTGATCAAACCGCGATAGGTGCGGCTCATGATTCTTCTAAGCGGGGGAACCCGCCGGAGTTGGGGGATGCGAGTGCCGACAACGACATCCGCACCGGTCTCCACCATTCGGCGGAGCAAATCGTGGATGTGATCGGGTTTGATTTCCAGATCGGCGTCCAGAAAGGCAATCTGATCTCCCCTGGCGTGGTGAATCCCATGGACCAGGGCGGCTCCCTTTCCCAAATTGACATCCAATCGTAATGCGATGACAGGATACCCCTCGGCCTGAACACGCTGGCATTCTCGGTCGGTATCATCGCCACTGCCATCATTCACAACGATGACTTCGAAATCCAGGCCCTGGAGTGTGGCGCAAACCTGGAGCAGGTTTTTATAGATATGGCGCCCTTCGTTATAAGCTGGAATGACAACGGTTAACATAGATGATTCCTGATTGGACTCGGACGAGCGCTGAAAACGCGGATCAAAACCAGTTTTTTGGTTTTTCATTGCTCTTTTCCGCGTCCTCCGCGTCAATCAGCGTCCCATTTTCTTTTGTCCGGTAGAGAAAGCAACAATTACAAGAGATATCAATCCGAATCGGGCGGCTCGGGCGTTTTGGTTGGGGGCGGAGGAGGCGTCGGGAGATTCGTCACGACAGCAATTTTCGCGCTATCGAAATCCATCGTCAGCCAATCCATATAGAGCCAACCGGTCTTGGAATCATCCGCAATCACGAGAAACCATTGATTATCGCTCGTCTTACCGATCACTTCGACACGTGTCCCGAAAGAATAACTCCCCAAGATCGGATGATTGAGATGCGGGCCAGCTCTCAAATAGGCACGGTTTGCTTTGGTGGATGCCCAGTAGGCGTCGCCTGCAGAGGCGGCGCCTGGAGAGGCGGTACCAGCAGGCGATGAGGGCGTCAACAGCGTTGGCGATTTTGTCGGATCATACCGGATGGAAGAGGCAGCCGTTGGTGAATGATTGGCAATTCTAGTCGCTGGCGGCGTCCATCTACGCCCGATCAATCCCGAAGCCAGCAATACCACCGCAATTCCAATCATCGCCATAACGACGATCGCCACGCTTCCCCCGATCATCAACCCATTTCGAAGGGGAGATGAAGCCGTCCCATCCGCTTCGATCATAAGTTGAGATGTTTTAGATACTGGGCTGGACTGAACGACGACCTGGGAGGGCATCACAACCTCACCAGCAGGCTTTGGAGCAGCGGCTGCCTGAAGAGGCGCTGCAAGGTGAGCGTTGACGGGTATCGGCGGCTTCGGGAGGTTCTTCTCCAATGCGGATTTGAAATCAGCGATGCTCTGCCAGCGCTGGTCAGGGATCAAATCCATCGCCCGCAAAATCGCTGCTTCGACAGCAGGGGAAATGGCCGGGTTGAGGTCGCGAGGCGCAGGAAATGGCGAACCGGCGCTGCGCTGCACGCTCTCGACGGGATCGCTCCCGGTCAGTAACGCATACAGCGTCGCCCCCAACGCGTACACGTCGCTGCGGCCATCGGTTATCCCGACGCCATATTGCTCTGTGGGCGAATAACCTGGCGTCACGGCACGCGCCCCTAACGTTGTTTTCAGTTTTGGGTTATAGACTTTGGCAATACCGAAATCCACCAGGATCGCCTGACCCTGGGGCGTGATTTTGATGTTAGCCGGTTTGACATCGCGATGGATAATGGGCGGCTGCTGCGAATGCAGGTAGCCAAGCGCGTCGCAAACCTGCAATATCCAGTCCAGCGCCTGATTTTCGGGGAGGGGGCCTTTGGCGCGGTCGAGCATGGCCTGTAAATCATCGCCCTCGACGAAATCCATCACGAGATACTGTCCCTGCCCCGCAATGCTGAAGTGATCAGAGACGACAGGGAGATTGGGGTGATGCAAGCCAGCCAGCAGTGAAGCTTCGCGGTCGAATTGGCGTTCTGCTTCGGGTGAAATTTCTGTGTTTTCTTTGAGCGCACACAGCCGGTTGAGAGGAATATCCCACGCCCGGTAGACCGCCCCAAACCCACCCTTCCCCAGCAGCTTGACCACGCGATAGCGGTTGTTGAGTACCTGTCCTTGAGCAAGCGCCATGTTCATTCCTGGGTTCGCCGAAAGATGCTCACCGGGTCGAATTATAACGCGCTTTGCGGCGAGGCGCTGAAATGCTATAATCGAGGCAAAGGAAAAGCAGCTATGGACACGATTCAAGTTGTTCTCGAGGAAAAACTGATCACCGGCGAGGAATTGTATCGAATGCCGGATGTGGGCCGCTGCGAGTTGATCGAAGGGAGACTTGTGATGATGTCGCCGACAGGAAAAAAGCATGGAACCATCGAGGTTAACATTACAACCCTGCTGAAAATCTATGCAAAAACACAAAGTCAAGGCAAGGTACAGGGCGGCGAGATCGGCATCTACATCCGCCGCGACCCCGACACAGTGCGCGGCGCCGATGCATTGTACATTTCCAACGAGCGTTACGCCCAAAGCAAATCCGAGAGCTTCCTCGACGTGGCCCCCGAATTGATTGTCGAAGTGCTCTCCCCCGATGACCGCTGGAGCGAGGTGACCTGCAAGCTGGAAGATTATTTTAGCATCGGCGTGGTCTGTGTTTGGGTGGTCGAGCCAGCTACCCACAGTGTTTTTGCGTACCGCTCGTTGACCAACCTCCGGCGCTACGTCGAGGCGGACACCATTACCGAAGAGGACATCCTGCCGGGGTTTGCTCTGCCGGTGGCCGAAATTTTCCAGGATTGACTATCTCTTGCAATGACCGATATGTTTCCAGATCAAGTGCGCCTGTGGACAACCCACCGGCGCACTTGATTTTGTGATGACCAGCAGCCCATTTTACATATATTTTACAACCCCATCGCACAGCCTTCACTATATCGCGGTATCCTGTAATCACACAGGACCTACCGTTTTTAACGGTAGGTACCCCGGATTTGGGG
>DYIZ01000186.1 GCA_020723385.1 Candidatus Aquidulcis sp. | reverse complement strand
AAGCTCTCCCTGCCACCCAGTTCTCATAGTGACTTTTGCGGTATTGCAAATAAAACATCTCGACAAAATCCATGAAGCCACAATCCCCATTTTGGCTGCGCCTGATCTATCGCCCCCTCGCCTTTTTCCTGAGGATCGCTTACCGCCTGCTCTATCGCGAGATGGCGTGGACCTACGATGCCGTAGCAGCCACGGTCTCACTGGGACGGTGGAAACAGTGGGTGTTCACCGCGCTGCCTTACCTGCCCGGGCCGCGCGTCCTGGAATTGGGGCACGGGCCGGGGCATTTACAGGCTGCACTGCACAAAGCTGGTGTACACGCGGTCGGGTTGGATGCCAGCCCGCAGATGAGCCGCCAGGCCCGGAGGCGGCTGCTGCGAGCGGGAATGGAGGCGCACCTGGCTCGGGGGCTGGCGCAAACCATGCCCTTCGCCAACGGGACTTTTCGACAAGTCGCGGCGACTTTTCCATCGGAATACATTTTCAAGGCCGAGACGTGGGCGGAAATCTTTCGCGTGCTGGAAACGGGCGGCGAAGCGATTGTAATGCCTTTTGCCTGGATCACCGGGCGCAAGCCGCTCGACAGGGGCGCAGCCTGGTTGTTCCGCGTCACCGGCGAGTCGCCCGAGTGGAATGACCGCTGGCTGACGCCGATTCGGCAGGCGGGCTTTCGAGTGAGCGTGGAGTGGCTGGATTTGGCATCGAGTTGTGTGCTGCTCATTCGGGCGGTGAAGCCGTAACGCACAGGCCAGGAGGAATGCCGGAAACTATGGTCACAGTCCTGCATCGAAACCGTCGTCTGCAAAATCTGCGCGCCGCCTGGCGCGATACCTGGCTGCTGCTGCGGCAGTTCGGCTGGCCGCTGCTGGCGTTCATCGTGGCTGTTGGGGGCGGCGGGAGCCTGTATTTCTTGCTATCCCAGATCGCCGGTGAGCCGGTGGGGAATCTGCCAGAAGCGATTTACCTGATTTTGACGTTGACCTTCTTCCAGGCTCCCGGCGGGTTCCCCCAAGCCTGGTATTTAGAAGCGTTTTATTTCGTGATGCCGGTGATCGGCGTCATCATCCTGGCCCAAGGGGTTGCTGAATTCAGCGTGTTGTTCTTCAACCGGCGGGCGCGCGGTAAGGAGTGGGAAATGGCAGTGGCATCCACATTCAACAATCACATCATTCTGGTCGGGCTGGGCCACCTGGGCTTTCGGGTGGCGCGCGATATTCACGAAATGGATCAAGACCTGGTCGTCATCGAGCTGAACCCATCGGCGGACCTGGTGGCCAGCGTGAAGAAGCTGGGCATTCCCGTCATCCAGGATGACGCCAGCCGCGAAGTTACCCTCGAAGCGGCCGGGATCAAACGAGCCAAGGCGATTGTGCTGTGTACTCAAAACGACAGCCTGAACCTGCAAGTGGCGTTGAAAGCCCGGCGGCTGAAACCCGGCATTCACGTTGTGGTGCGCATCTTCGACGATGAGTTTGCCCAGGCGCTGCAAGAGCAGTTTGGATTCACGGCGTTCAGCGCCACCGGGATGGCGGCCCCCGCGTTTGCCGCAGCCGCTGGGGGTGTGGATATGACCCGCCCAATCACTGTAGAAGGCGAGACGCTCAGCCTGGCGCGGCTCAAGGTCTCGAGCCATTCAACGTTGGCCGGGCAGCCCGTAGGCGCTATCGAAGCGCATTACAATGTGAGTGTCGTTTTGCTGCGCCGCAATATGGAATCGGACTTGCATCCGGCTGGCGACACCCGTCTCGCAGCAGGCGACGCGTTGGCCGTTTTGGGAGGCCCGGCAGAAATCAGCCTGCTGGCGCAAGACAACAACCGGCCGGCGCGGTAATACGCATTGTGGGTTGGGGGGAGACCAGGACTTTTTAAAGTCGCGACTGCGGCAGTTGAAACTGCACCGACAAATTGCGAAACTCCACCTTCGTGGGATTCAGTCCGCAACAGGGCGGACGCAGTTGCCCGCAATTGACGCAATTAGTCGCAGCGAATTCATTCGCCGGAAACCTGAATTTAAGAAAATCCTGTGGGGGGAGACAGGCTAATTGGACAAGCCTATTATTCGGGAGTATAATCGCCCCTTGCCAGCTTTCGCTGGAGCGCCAGCAAAGCTGGTATTTGTATGGATGTCGGAGGCAGTAGTGGCGTTATGAAGAACGTTCGCAATCTCATCATCATCCTGGTCATCCTGGCTATGGCAATCTGGATAGACCTTCCGAACAATCCCGGGATTCATGTCGCTGGAATCAACAAAGAAATTTCTACCCACCTGGGCTTAGACCTGGTCGGCGGGGTGCAGGTGCTCCTGGAAGCCGATATGCCCGATGGGACTGCCGTAACCCCCGATGACATGAACATCGCCCGGCGGATCGTCGAAAACCGCGTCAATGGGTTGGGCGTCGAAGAGGCTGTTGTCCAGCGAGTCGGCGACCGGCGCATTGTGGTGGAAATCCCTGGGGTTCAAGACCCCGAACAGGCCATCGCGGCGGTCAAGCAAACCGGCCTGCTCGAGTTCGTGGATATGTCCAGCATCTCGCCGCAAGAAGCCCAAACTTATCAAGGCAGGACCATTGTCACAAACTTCGGCCAAACCGAGGGCAGCCAGACCAGCGTTACCGGGACAATCACATCCACTGTTCCGCAGGAAATCTGGCCAACGGTCATGACAGGTAAAATCCTCAAAAATGCCTTCGTGCAGGTTGGGCAGCTTGGCGAATATTCAGTTGCATTCGAGCTGACCAGTGAAGGCTCCCAGGAATTTGCCACTTTTACCGCACAACATGTTGGCAGTGTCCTGGCTATCGTTCTGGATAAACAGGTTATTTCCGTGCCGACCATCAATAACGCCATCACCGGGGGGACGGGCGAGATCTCCGGGAGTTTCACTGAGGATGAGGCCAACACCCTGGCCGTGCAGCTCCGTTATGGCTCGCTGCCAATCCCGCTCAAGGTCGTCGAGACCCGCACGATCGGCCCCACCCTGGGGCAGGATTCGCTGAATAAAAGTCTGCTGGCCGGGGCAGTTGGTGCAACGGTCGTGATTTTATTCATGCTCCTGTACTACCGGCTGCCAGGCGGGCTGGCTGATATCTCCATCATAATCTATGCGCTGATAGCTTTAGCCATCTTCCGATACGTGCCGGTTACGCTGACTCTGCCGGGTATTGCCGGCTTCCTGTTGAGCACCGGCAGCGCCCTGGATGCCAACATCCTGATATTCGAACGGATGAAAGAAGAGCTGCGCGATGGCCGCAGCCTGAGCGCGGCGATCAACCAGGGCTGGCTGCGAGCCTGGCCTTCCATTCGTGACTCGAACATTGCCGCGCTGTTGACATCGGCAATTCTCTATTGGTTCGGGAGCGTTTCGGGGGCGACGATTGTCAAGGGCTTTTCGCTGACGCTGGCCTTGGGCGTCGTAGTCAGCCTGTTCACTGCCATCGTGGTGACACGCACACTGCTCAACCTGGTTTTGGATTATTTCAAACCCACCAATTTGAGCCGGTGGTTTGGAATTTGATAGGGTAATGCGATGATAAACATACTTGGTAAACGCTATTGGTTGTTTGGGTTATCGCTGCTGGTGATCGTACCCGGCCTGATTTTAGGATTGATACAGATTATCAACGGCGACCTTTTAGGTAAGCTCCCGCTGGCGATTGATTTCACGGGGGGCAGCCTCCTGGAGGTGCAATTCGCATCGGGTCAGGCGCCCCTGCCGGCTGACGTGATTACAGTCTATAACGAGTTGGGCATCAAAGATGTGCAGGTTCAGACCACCGGGGTAGATCAAATCCTGGTTCGCTCTCCCTTTATGCAAGATGCCGAACGGGCGACGATTGTGTCGGATCTGGCCAGCCGATTCAACGATACGGTAACGGTGCTGCGTTTCGACAGCGTCGGCCCGACCATCGGGAAAGAGGTTGTATCCCGAGCCAGCGTTGCGGTAGCGGTGGCTGCGCTGGTGGTGGTGGTGTACATTTGGATTGCTTTTCGCGGCCTGCCGCACGCTCTCCGGTATGGCATCTGCGCCATCATTGCCATGATCCACGATGTGGCAATTGTGATCAGCCTGGGCGTAATTGGCGGCAAGTTCTTCGGCTGGCAAATTGATGCGCTGTACCTGACGGCGCTGCTGACCGTGATCGGTTTTTCGGTGCAGGATAAGGTGGTGGTGTTCGACCGGATCCGCGAAAACTCCAACATATACCGCCGCCTGCCTTTCGAATCGCTGGTCAACCACTCGATCATTCAGACGCTGCAACGCTCCATCAACACCCAGTTGATGACGGTGGAATTTATGCTGCTGGCGATGGCGCTCTTTGGCGGCGTCACACTGCGGGAATTTGCAGTCATCCTGTTGGTGGGATTGTTCAGCGGCACTTATTCGTCCATTTTCATCGCCGCGCCCATCCTGGTGCTGTGGGAAAACCGCGAGTGGCGGAGCTGGTTCAAGCGAGGCGATGCGGCTGCTTGAAAATCATCGAGGCCGTTTCGACTGCGCTCAACGCGCCTCACCGGGAATAATCACCCTGACAGACGTAAAAGCCCCCGTTCAATGCTGAACGGGGGCTTTTTGGGGCATAGCTCAAACCTGCCGATAACGCCAAAGCCCCCGGAATTTTGGAAACTCCGAGGGGCTTTTCTATAGTCTCAGTGGATGAAAATTCTTGCTCACGCCGGATGAAAATCCGGCGGAAATCGGGGACGCCGGTTGCTTTGCAACCGCATCGTCCCCTCAGAGCGTGAAATTTTCATCTGACTTGAAAATGGATTTTCATCCCTGGTGGTGAAAATGTATTTTCATGACGACTACTGAGTCTACTGAGTCTTGGGTTACCCTGGGGCTTTTCGTTATTTCGCCGGGCATTCAGGCGGTAAATCAGGGTTGGCATTCATATAAGTCAAGCAATTGACTTCGACCAGCGTTCCGGCGTCGCTCATTCTGAATACATACCAGACATCGCCATCACCGATATTCGGCACCGTAAAGGTACGCAGCAAGCCTTCCGCAGCATACACTTGAACCTGTGCGCCAAGCTCGGTATGCGGCGGGACGCCGGGATAACCATAATTGACGTTATCCACTGCGAAGTGATAGGTGGCAAAATTGACCAGTCTCTCCACGTCAATCGTTTCGGGGCCGAAGCCAGCGGTGTAGTCTATTTCCAAACGCGCGTAGGGATATTGCAGAAAATCTTCGGGATTATGGGCATAAAACAGATGATACGGCAGCGCGGCTGACACCCACAAATGGGCATCCATGTCATTGGGCGTACCCAAAGGCGGCCATTCAATAGTTGGATCCCAGGTCAGCACGACGCGGTAGTCAATCTCGCCGAGAGAACGAAGGGAAAGGGCAAAATCCAGGGTGGATGTCTTGTACCCATTGACGATTACGGAGGCGCTGGACGGGAAATACTCCAATGCAAGCGCCGCGGCGGTCAACGTCCGCCAACCCGCAGGGATATTACCGATCGAATATCGCCCGTCTCCATCGGAATTATCACACAAAGACCCCTGGAAACAGACCTCAATCCCAGGAATTGGATTGCGAGTGCCGGCATCGAGGACAAGGCCGGTCACCACGCCGGGGCCGGGTATAAACTGGTTGGAAACCACCGGCAAATAGACATTAAAGTCACCCTCTGCGTATGACACTGGAGCCTGACCGGTCAGGGAAAGCAGGACGGCCAGGCATCCAATCAGTATCCATTTTTGCGTTATTTTCATAATTTTTCGTTTATCACCCCAAAGGGAGTGGGGTGTTATTTGCTGACAAAGCCTGCAAATAACACCCCACCGTTCCCCTTTATGGAGTTGATTCCTTTCGTTTAACAGTCATACCCGCCGCCAGGGCATGGGGTACGAGTGGGGGTGCGTGTGCGGGTCGGCGTCGCGGACGGTCCGGTGGTATGCGTAGGACTTGGCTGCCCGGTAGACGTACGGGTAAAGGTCGGCGAAGCGGTCTTGGTTGGCGTCTTGGTCGGCGTCAGCGTAATCGTCTTGGTGTAGGTGGGCGTCGGGGTGTTGGATTCCTTGATCGTGGGCGTCTTGGTGGGCGTCCGTGTGATGGTGGGCGTCAACGTTTTGGTGAATGTCATGGTTCTGGTAGGTGAAACCGTCTTGGTTGGGGTGATAGTAATTGTTTTGGTTATGGTGCGCGTAATGGTTGGCGTGCGAGTGCTCGTGGCAGTACGCGTTGGGGTGAACGGGGCCGGGGTACGCGTGATCGTCGGAGTGCGGGTGATCGTGGCAGTGCGGGTCCTCGTCGGGGTGCGGGTGATTGTGGGGGTGAGGGTGATCGTGGGGGTGAGGGTTTTCGTGGGGGTCCGCGTAATGGTCGGCGTGAGGGTGGGCGTGATCGTAGACAAGTCGCCGGGATCCGCCGGGAACAGGAAGCTCTGGGGGATCGCCACCCCCACAGGGATGTGAGGGCTGCTCCAATGCAGGCGGGCCACTGCGCCTCCGCTGTTTTCATAGAATTCCATCACAATATCATAGCGCTGGCAGGCTACCAGCGAAATCGTGCCGCTATCCCAGGTGGGCGAGTGGTCAGTCCAGTTATTGATGAGCTGAACGCCGTTGACCCACAGCCGCACGCCGTCATCAGAGTAAGTCGAGAAGGTGATATCTTCAGTGTACGGCGCCATGACCTCGCCCGTCCATCGAACGGCGAAATCGTCTTCAGGAACACCCGGGGCTGGGGATGCGCCCCAGTTGAAATCAACGTTGGCGTCAATGCGAGAATAGAGAAGGTAATTGAACGGATTTGCGGGTGGAGCGCTGCCGGTCCAACCATGATACTCGCCCAGCAGCCCGGTGCCGTTGCCAGCGCAGGGGGTTGGAGTCAAGGTGGGGGTTGGCGTAGGCGGCACATCTACATTGAAGGTGGTCTGGATGCGGGTATTGAGCCGATGCGGGTCGTTGTCGGATGCAGTAATTTGCAGGGTGTAAGTACCGTTCGAAATAGCGTTCGAAGTGCCAGGCCAGGTTGTGATCGGTATGCTATTACAGGTAACGCCATTATCACCGTTGAGACAATATGGGGAGGCGTAATCGTCAAAAGCATAGACCGTCTGCCCGATGCTGTCGAGGACGATGAATGAAACCCGGTAGATGGAGCCGCCCGGATCAGGGTCAGAGGCATTAGCGCCAATGACAAATGAGCTGGTTATCGGTTGAGGCGGCAGGACAGCCGAGACGATGGGGCCATCCAGCCCGGTAATGACCTTTGGACAGTAGGGAATCAATACGGTGCTGCCAGACCATATCTGGTATTCGAGGTTAATCGTGAAATCCGACCCATGGTAGAAAGCATAGCGAGCTTTGTCGAATGATACACCGGATGGGCCAAAATCCAGGAGGATATTACCCTCCTCGTTAGGATATGCAGTCCAGTTCGCAACCGGCGACAAGCTATGCGGGCCAATCGTCGTTGGCCCAGGGGGAACTAGCAGCACATTAGCGGGGTTTTGCAGGATCGTGCCGTCAGTATTCCAGGCATAACGCGCATACTCCACATCTGTCGGAGAAGTATTGACCTGATCGTGCCAGCCCCCATTCCAAACGGTAGTCATCTCAGTAAAGACGACATCATAAAGCTGGCTGGCATTCCTGACCCAAAAGCCCACATCATCCTTGTTGTTGGTGGTGCTGTTGATAAATAGCGGCTCGTTGGTATCCAACAGGAGATCATCGCACGAGGGGGTCGGCGTAGGGGTGGGCGTTTGGGTCGGCGTCATGGTGGGCGTCAGCGTCGGCGTAGGCGTCTCGGTAGGGATCTCCGTAGGCGTCAGCGTGGGTGTATCGGTTGGGATGATAGTTGGCGAGGGCGTATCGGTGGGAATGGGCGTCATCGTTGGAACGATGATCAACGGCGGCAAGCCAAGCACGCGCGCCACGCGGAAGTTTTCTAGGATGCCGGAGCGTTCGGCGTGTAACCGAACCGAGGGCCAAACATTGCTGACAAAGGGCAGAATCATCGGATGATAGAAAGTGACCGCTACCATCACACGGGTGGGACCAAGCTCCGGGTTGCCCGCGTCATCCGTGGGGTTACAACGATCAGTGGATGGATCGTAATAATAGCCGGGGCGCGAACTGCATACGGTAAAGTGAATATAACCGGGGTCGCCCTCGCCGACGGTGCCATCGCGGGCTATCATAACGGCAGAGCCATCAACGACATCCAAAATCGAGAGCAAGCGCGCAGCATCTTCTTCCGACGTCTTGCCAGGGCCGCCACAGGCCGCCGTGCCGGCATCGGGGCCATCCGTACAATAACCGGAATTGTAATCGCCGGTGATCGCATAGCGCACGCCAAACCGAGCTGAGTTGACGATTGTATAATAAGCCTGGAAAGCGCGCGCGAATTCGATAATACCGAATACCAGCATCAACAGAATGGGTAAAATCAAGGCAAACTCAGCCATAGACTGCCCTTTTCTGTTGCGCGGCGGTTGACTATCTTCAAGTTTGGGCTGTAACAACCATGTGTTCATAAGCCACCTGTCATTATCTTGCAATACGAGTAAAAATACGAGAAGCGATATCTTCGAATACCCGGATCAGATCATCTCCGGTAGCATCGAAGTAATAATTGCCACACCATTCTTCCCATTCATCCGGGGTATCATACAGATCGGCGCACAAATCGGTTGCCGGGTCGCCGTCATCCCCGGTGGCTGCTGCGTACCGTAACAAGGCTACACCATGGGCGATATCGCCCGAGCTCGAATCATAAGCGACCACCTGGTTGCCCAGGCCAATTGTGAATATGACGGCCCCCTGCCCTGGACGATCGCAAGCTGCTGCAGGCGTTGGTGAGAAACAGCCGACGAAATCTATATTATCACGCGCATAATCATCTGCATCATAGAGCAATGGCTCAGTCTCAGTGATGTGACGGGTATATGAAAACTCATCACGACAGAAGGGTGGATCCCAGTCTGACTCAGGGCAATAACCATAAGGATGCACACCCGGCTCGGCAGTCGAGGCGTTGGCTGCGCCGTCCGTCAACAGGATGGTCACCCACAGCGCCTCAGGACGAGAAAAATTGGGGTCGCCAAAGATGTTGCCCGCCAGCCGCATCCCCCCGCCGATATTCGTTGTGGTGCAGGAGGAGGGGTCTACCCCTTCATCGAAAACAGGACAGTTGATCGAAACGAATGTACCAGTGGACTCGCCGGGAGGATAATGTTTGATGCACAACCCGGCCAAGGGCGCGCCAGGGTCGCAATCAGGGGGCTGATAAACCGTAAGGTTGGTGATAATGGATTGCGCCGTGGCTTTATCCGTAATCCAGCCAGGCGGGATAACCTGGGTCGCATAAGTGCCCCCTTCCCACCCATTGGCAAATATGACAATCGCCAGGCGATCTGTTTCGTCATCGCCAGATAAATCCAAAATACGGTCAACGAATGAGTTGGCAGCAGAACGCACTTTCTCGAAAGGCTGGCATTGGCGAAGCGGGTTACAGTGCGCCGGGTCCCGTAAGAAGTTATCCGGATCGCCAACCGGGGTTATGTCATAAACCAAGGTCGAGCCTTCCATGTGAAACCGGCCATCATCCGCCGTTCCATCACCATCGTTATCAATATTATCGTATAAGTGGCCTGCATCCGAGGTCATCGATTCGGAGATGTCAATCACTAAAACCACATCAATCGAGGCGGCTTCGGCTGTGGATTGAGCAGACAACTCAACCTGTTGCAAACCAGTAACCGCCATGAAAGTCAAATCAATGGTAGCTGTTGCGGTAACACGAACGAATTTCCGGCGAGGCGTGACGCACAAATCAGGGTCGCCGCTGACCAAGGCATGCGGGCAATCCTCGACAATCACACCATCTGGATCAACCCCATTGAGGCTCATGATCTGTTCAGCCATAATCGTCATTTCTGCAATGGAACGGCCTTCACGGAACTGGCTGGCAGCAGCCAGCGAGGCTGCATCTACAGATTTCCGAAGCATCCCCTGGAAGATGAAAACTCGTCCGAGATCAACTGCCAGGCCAATAAATGCCAGTATCACCATAAAGGATACAGCAATCAGAATCAAAGCCTGGCCTTTAGAGCCTCGATAGAATGGTTTTGGCAAGAATTGACGTTGATTGTTCATGGTCTTGGAGTGGCAGTTGGCTCGGCTGAAACCAATGGCATGATGGCGTAAAGCCGAAGCTCTACCGGATCGGGCACGAAAGCGGTTATCCATGGCAGGTCCAGTCTTTGATCATAATGATAAAATAATTCAACGATCAACAATCCAGTGCTTGGCGTGAGGTGACCCGACGATGTATCCCATGCGTTCCACTGGGCCGTAATCTCGGACGAGGAGAATTCTGAAGAGAAATTTCTCATGCCGTAGATGGGCAAATCCTGGGCATAGGACCAACCTGTTTCACCATATTCTGTCGGATAACGACGAACAATGCCAGTTCCTGACAAAACACTAAACGCGGAGATAACAATATCGTCATTATGGAATGGATCCAGGTAATCATCATCAGTGACAGTTGGTGTGCCATTATCACTCATATAAATCAATGGCCGCTCACGAGACAATTCCTGATTGACCAGGCAAGCCGTTTGGCGATAGAAATCACGCGTGGTCGTGCAGTTATGAAGACTATCACGGGCGCTAAATAAGCCGTCACTGGCATACCGGGCTGCATTCCGAACAGCATCTTGGAGGGTCAGGTAGTCATTGAGCATCAGCCCAAATTCTAGCAAGCCGGACAGTAATATAATGATGACAGGAATCAAGAGGGCTGTCTCGATCAAACCCTGACCGCGCGCCAATCGTCCACGTAATGATTTTAGATTAAGTTTTCGATTGATCATAGATAAACCCGATTAAATGTCAATGTAACGGTTTACAACTCTCCACGTTAATATTATACCAATATAACCTGTTCAGGAATGTATCTTTTGTACTAGCATTCCCCACAAAATAGTAAGGCTATGATTTAGCCAAGCCAGGCCGATAGAATTTCCCGAAAATACAATAACAATATTGCCCCGCCCACCAGGAATGGACCGTAAGGCAGCGCCGTGAACATCTGATACCGATGAGCGATCTGCATAAAGATGAGATAAACCAGGCTGAATATTCCGCCAATCAAAACCGCGGCCATCAATCCCATCGTGATCACCGGCCAACCGAGCATCAGACCAATCACACCTCCTAACATCACATCACCGAAACCCAGGGCTACCTCATCCGAAGGAACACCTCGCACGCGCATCAGGATGCGCAACAACAACTCACCGAAAAGGTAAAGACAAAGCATAATACCAAAACCAGCCAGTCCACCCAAAAGCGTTCTGACTAGGCCATACCAATATACTCCGACGATCAGACCGACCACCGCCCCTGTCAGGCTGACCATGTGCAAAATGAGGCGATGCTCAATATCCACCAAAACGACAAGTCCAAAATAGGCCAGCAACAGCATCCCAGTCCAAAAGCCCAGGCGATCCGGGGGGCGCAGCCACAACCATACACCCAGACAAATAAAGATCAGTTCTACAATCCACGTACGTATTGAGCGCCGTTGTCCACATTCCGAACAGCGGCGGGGGGCAAACACATAATTAGCCCACCGGATGGGCTGGTCACACGCCATACAAAATGGCCGGGTGAGCCGCCGACGCATCGGCAAAACATCCGCTAAATAATTAACCACCACACCGGCAAGCCAGCCCAAGCCGCCAGCCGCAGCAACAAATAAAATAGGCATCGAAGCAATCCAACGAGAAAGATTTGAGTTCATTGGGAATCGCCGTGACAGGCCAGCATATCTAGCGGCGCAATGTAGGTCGGATTGCCAATCCGACCTACCGCTGGTGATACATCACGGCAAATCTCAAAGAGCCGAAAGATTTGTCTGATTATAGACTTCACTGCAAAAACAAGAAGTTCACCGCAGAGAACGCGGAGCATTTTGATGAAAGAAATCTCTGCGGACTCTGCGTCTAGTATGATGGGTAGTGGCACGGCAGGCCGATCGCGTCATGGTGC
>DYIZ01000010.1 GCA_020723385.1 Candidatus Aquidulcis sp. | reverse complement strand
TTACGGCAAAAAACGCCTACTCGACCAACGTAATAGCGAGTTATGCTCCATTGCGAAAATACAATTCATCCTGTTGGATGATGATATTTCGACACAAGCACGGTAGAATTACCGGTAATTGTGCTAAAAACGATGCCCATAATACTTTGGAGGAATTGCATGACAACCCTGACCGAAAAACAACTCTATACCGATTCTCAAACCCTGCTCGACGAAATTTTGTGCGACTCGCCGACCACGGCCACGTTCCTGGGCGATCACCGCTATGATGACAAACTGGGCGACTACTCCCCGGCTGCCATCGAAGATCAGCGGAGGCGGCTGGGCAAGTGGCTCGACCATTTCCAGGGTCTCGATACCCAGGGCTGGTCACTCGACGCGCAGATTGACCGCACGTTGATGGTTCAAGTTCTCAAGCAGGTTGTGCGTGGCTTCGACAAGACCCGCTTTCTTTACCGCAACCCCAGCAACGGGCCAGACGAGTGCCTGGGCGGCGTGTACCTGCTCATCGTACGTGATTTTGCCCCGCTGCCCGAGCGGATGAAGAGCGTGCTTGGACGCCTGCGCGAAGCGCCGCGTGTCATCCAACAAACCCGCGCCCTGGTCATCCCGGAAGAAGTGCCGCAGATTTGGGCCGAGATCGCCCTCGAGTCGGCCATGCAGGGTGTGGGGCTGTTTGCTGCTTTCATCCCTATGCTGGCCGAAGCTGTGCCGGATATGAAGGATGAGCTCGTCGCCGCAGCGCAGGCTGCTGCCGCCGAGCTGCAAACGCACGCGGCCTGGATCGAGAACGAAGTCCTGCCCAAGGCGAAGGGCAATTTCGCCACCGGCAAGGCGCTGTTCGATGAAATCCTGCGCGAAGATCACATGGTGGATTACGACTCCGAGGAGTTGCTGGCAACCGGCTGGAAGCTTTACGAAGATACCGAACGGCAGATGAAGACGCTCGCAGCCCAAATGGATCCCGCTAAAACGGTGAAGGATCTGCTCGAAGAGAACAAACAAAAGCACCCCACCGCAGAAGGTCTGTTGGACGCCTATCGAGAGTGGATGTCCAAAGCCAGGCAGTTCGTGATTGACCACGAGATTGCCACCATCCCGGCGGGCGAGAAGATCCGTATCGAGCCGACGCCTGCCTTCCAGCGCCCGATGCTTCCTTATGCGGCCTACATGATGCCCGGCTTCCTCGAGAAGATGCAGGAAGGCGTGTTCATCGTCACCCCGGTGGACGAAGACGCCGACGCCGAGGCCGCCGAGCGCAAGCTGCGCGGCCACCCCTGGGCCGACATCCCCGTCACCGCGCTGCACGAGGCTTATCCGGGCCATCACTTGCAGCTTTGCGTTGCCAACACGCTCGAGTCGCTGCCGCGCAAGTTCGGCGGGTTCCTCTCGTCGCTGTTCATCGAGGGTTGGGCCTTCTACTGCGAGGAGCTGATGGAGCAGATGGGTTTCATTGACCAGCCAATCCAGCGACTGGCGCGCTTGCAGGCGCAGTTGTGGCGCGCCTCGCGCATCGTCATCGACTCTTCGATCCACACCGGCAAGATGACTGTGGACGAGGCGATCAATTTCCTGGTCGAGCGCGCCGGGCTGGAGCCGGACGATGCCAAAGCCGAAGTGCGCCGCTACACGCAAAGCCCCACCCAGCCGCAGTGTTACCTGATGGGCAAGATGCAGATTCTCGACATCGTTGCCGAGTATAAGCGCCGCTATCCGCAGGCCAGCCTGCGCCAGATGCACGACGACATCTTGCACTGCGGCTCGCTGCCGCCGCGTCTGATGCGCCTGCGCTTGTTCGGCGCGTGAAATAGAACGATTTTCCCGGATTTAGGATGAGTGAGCGGGCGATGCCCGCTCACTCATCCTAAATCCGGGGATTCTCCTCTCGAAACTGTCGAAATGAACAAAATTCACCGCCCCACCGGCATGTTTGCCTTCACCATTGTCTGGATCGGCCAGATTATTTCGCTCCTGGGATCTGCCATGACTGGCTTCGCTCTCTCGTTCTGGGCATACCAGATGGCCCCGGAAGGTATCCGCGCCACTGTTTTTGCCGGGATGAATGTGGCCTTCATCGTCCCGCTGCTCGTGGTCAGCCCATTTGCCGGGGCGCTTGTAGATCGCTCCAACCGCAAATGGATGATGATCATCAGCGATCTGGCGGCAGGGCTGACGACCGTTGGAATCCTGATTCTCTACGCCACGCACAACTTGCAAATCTGGCACCTGTATGTCGCGGCGATCATCGAAGGCACATTCCAGACTTTCCAATGGCCGGCTTATTCGGCTGCCATCACGCTGATGGTAGATAAAAAGCACTACGCCCGCACGAGCGCTATGAACGACCTGGCGGGTAACTCCTCGGGGATTTTTGCCCCTATGCTCGCTGGCGCGATCATTGGGCTGCTGCCTGCCAACGGCGTGCTGATCATCTTGCTGATTGACGTGATCACTTTCGTGGTCGCCATCAGCGCTATTATCGCCGTCCACATCCCGCAGCCCGCGGTGACTCAAGAAGGCCGCCAGGGGCAGGGCAATATCTTCCGCGAAGCGGTGTATGGGTTCGAATACATCTTCAAGCGCCCCAGCCTGTTGGGATTGCAGCTCACATTTCTGATGGGCAATTTATTCAGCAATCTGGCTTTTACTCTGCGCACGCCGATGATCCTGGCACGCACCACAGAAAGCCCATTGGCCTTCGGGGGTGTGCAGACTGCCGGGGCGATTGGCGGTTTGTTGGGCGGGATTGTGATCAGCGTATGGGGAGGTCCCAAGCGCAAAGTGTGGGGCGTGGTGGGCGGCTGGGCGCTGATTGGCCTGTTTGGCACACTGCTGATGGGGCTGAACGGCGGGATAATCCTGTGGCTGATAGCCACTTTTTTGGGCGCAGCGATTAGCCCGTTGATTGACAGCTCGAATCAAGCGATCTGGCAAACCAAAGTCGCGCCCGACGTGCAGGGGCGGGTCTTCTCCACCCGGCGACTCATCGCCTGGTTTGCTACCCCTGTGGCGGCCGCGGTTGCCGGGCCGCTGGCTGATTTCGTACTGGAACCGGGGATGCGCGCGGGCGGCGCGCTGGCCAATGTGTTCGGCGGGCTGGTGGGCGTCGGCCCCGGCGCGGGGATGGCGCTGACGTTTGTCTTTGCCGGGCTGGCGATCCTCGTCGTGGCCGGTGTGGCAGCCTCCACCCGTGCGATTCGCCACGCTGAGACCCTTCTGCCCGATTACGGCGGCGCGGAACGCCCCGCTGCTGAGGCTCAGAGTTGAAGAAAAAGAAATAACCGCTTAGGAAGGCAGGAAACAAGGAAAGTACAAAGGGTGAATTGTCCCCTCGAAGGTCTAAAAAAAGTGCTCCACGCTGGATGGGGGGGGCACCCAGCGCAGAGCACTTTTATTATACATGAGCCTGACAGAAAAGCAAGAGGCTGGCCTTAAATTTTCCTCACATTTTCGATCACCCGATTGTCAATTAACCGGGTTTTGCCCATAAATACCGCCATCGAAAGCAGCGCCCGCTCGATTGGGCCATTCAATTCGGCCAGCGTCTCGGGGTCGGCGCAGGAGACGTACTGCGGGCGGGCCAGCGGCTCGGCGGCCAGCGTCTCCGACATGACCTGGCGCAGCCGGCCGGCGTCGCGCTCGCCGGCGGCGAAGACCGTCTCGGCTGCACTGAGCGCCCGGTTGAGCACGGTGGCCGCGCGGCGCTCCTCGGGGTTGAGATAAGTGTTCCGGCTGGACATCGCCAGCCCATCCGGCTCACGCATCGTCGGGCAGACCACAATCTCGATGGGGAAATTCAAATCCTCGGTCATGCGCCGGATGACAGCGGCCTGCTGGGCATCCTTCTGCCCGAAATAGGCTTTTTGCGGCTGGACGACATTGAACAGCTTGGCGACGACGGTCGTCACGCCGCGAAAATGACCGGGCCTCATACCGCCCTCGAGAGGTTGGGTAATCGCTTCGGCGGCGACCCAGGTCTGGAACCCGGGGGGATACATGACCTCCGGGGTGGGCGTCCAAACCAGGTCAACCCCGGCAGATTCGAGCAGCGCCAGGTCACGCGGCAGGTCACGCGGGTAGGCTGCCAGATCTTCCTTCGGCCCGAATTGAGTCGGGTTGACGAAGATGCTGACCACCACGCTGGCGCACTCTGCACGGGCGCGCCGGGCGAGCGAGATGTGCCCTTCGTGCAGAAAGCCCATCGTGGGGACGAATCCGACGGGTTCGGGGAGGGCGGCGCGCGCCGCGCGTAGATCGGGGAGGGAGGTGAGGGTTTGCATGGGGGACTCCAGTTATCAGTGATCAGTGATCAGTGACCAGTTGGGATTTCCAAAATAAATGTTTGGCGACTCAACTCACCTTTGAGAACATAAAAAACCCTTGTAGGAAAACTCAGATAATGTCCATCGTATGACCAGGAAGGATCATCGAGTTGCCATCCTCCAGCTTGAGTAATCGGCAGAATCGTTTCGTGAGCCAAGTCTACCAGGTTCCAGTTTTGAGCAGCGTCCTGATAAACTAAACAATCGCTGGTTGGCGACCAGTATAATTGCAAATAGTATTCGACGTTTGGAAAGGAATAAACCAGCCGCCGATTTTGCAAGTCAAGAACATTCAAATAGACTGCGGCAGGGTTACTGGCGTTCACACGAACAGGCCAACCTTGATCGTCGAGTTGTAAAGGTCCTGTTGTCAAGAAAGCCAAAAAATGTCCATCCGCCGAAAATTGAGCCGCACTAAAATACTCTCGAGGTATATTCCAATAATTTTTCTGCAACATCATCGGCAGGCTAAGCAACACTTGCCGATCTTGAAGATTCATCAGTTGAAGATATATGGTGTTTTCGTCAGGAACCTTATCCAGGATAAAAGAGGTAGATGTGATGTCATCGCTATAAGCCGATGATGCGCCGATCGTGGTGAATAGCAAATTCTTTCCATCGGGAGAGAACCGGGCATTCATTCCTCCAGGCATCATTGCAGTAATTTTATCGGTAGTGATATCCCAAAGGAAGAGACGAACATAATTGTTATCATTAGTGTATCCCGCGACACTGATTAGAGCTTCGAGAGTATTGGGTTGCCAATCCTCGAAGTATGTATCCATAAGCGGATTAGAAAAGTCAATTTCTCCTAATGGAAATTCCCGTGTATAACAATTCTCTGGAGAACAGAGAGGCGATTGACCTTGCCAATCTCGGGTGACAATATAAGTCGTTACCATTGCTTCGCCGCTAACGACCGGCAAATATATGCCTTGTGGCCTGGGCATATAGAATACATGAACCAAATCACTGACCAATTCTTGCCCAGAGATGACATCTATTTCGTCAATAATTTCATGTCCACCGCCGTTGTAACTCGTAGCAACTACTGTTTGCTCATCCATCCACCAGGGAAAATCAAGTCCGCGATAGCCTTCGGAGAGCATTTTCAACCCAGAGCCATCGCGCTTAACAGCCCATATATCGCTGGAATGGTCAATAGAGATATCACCATAGCCAGAACTGTGAATCCCAAAGACTAATATCTGCCCATTGGGACTCCAGGTCGAATGCCACCACGCGTTTCTGGCATTATCGAACTGAAAGAATCGAGGATTGAAATCTGGCGCGCTGACTAAGGTTAGTGTGCCAGTGTACTCGGCTGTTCCCTGGATACCGACCATCTCGTTGGCGACCGGCGACCAAACACCAGTGAAGCCATCCAAAATGACTGGCGATGGGAATGCATCAGCCCATTTCAGAGGTGAAGGTGGCGTTTCTGTAGGTATTAGTGTTTGCGTCGGTGTAGCCTTTTTTGTCGGTCTAGGGGTACGTGTGGGAGTGATGGCAATCGTCGGCGTCAGGATTGAAGTGGCAGCCAAAGAAGCTGTCGGCGTGACGCTCGGATATAAGGCGGGGGTGGGGGAAGCCGCGGCGGGCGCAGTACAGGCTGTCAAAACAATTGCCAGTGTCATGAGGAAAGGCCAGTTCCAATATCGTTTCATCAGTCATCTCCGGGCATGAATTTGACACCATTGTAATAGGCTATGTGTTCCATCATGCCAGATCACTGTTTCGACATTGAAACGGATTGTAACCGGGTCGAAACATCCTCTCGAATCCCCTGCCCCCTAACCCCTATCCCTTGCTTCCCTGCTCTACCATCCCCTTCACCAACTGCCACAGCGTACGGTTGACGGGAGTGGGCACGCTGGTCTCTTCGCCCGCCCGCACGATGGCCCCGCTGATGGCGTCTACCTCGGTCGGAGCGCCGCGTTCGACGTCTTGCAGCATGGACGAGCGGTTGCTGGCGGTGCTGCGGGCGATGGCTTCGGTGGCGATCACCGGGTCGGGATAGGGCAGGTTAACGCCTTTGGCGACGGCAACCGACGCTGCTTCCCGCGCCACGGTTGTCAACAGTGTACGGGCGGTGGGCCGCGCCAGCAGCTCGCCGTTGGACACGCCCAGAAGGGCGGTCAGCGGGTTGATGGCGGCGTTGATGACCAGCTTGCCCCACAGCAGCGAGGTGGTGTCATTGACCGTCTCGATAACGAACCCTGCGGCGCGCAGCAGCTCGACCAGCGGCGCCAGGCGGGCGTGAATCCCCAGGGTGATGGGGGCAGTCCCGCGGACATCGCCGGCGGCGCGCACTTGCCCCGGCCCAAGCAGCGTGGCCCCGGCGGTGGTGACCCCCAGGGCGACGCGTGACGCGCCCAGGTGACGCACCAGCGTCTCGAGGTTGCCCATCCCGTTTTGCAGGGTCAGCGCCAGCCCGTCGGCGGGCAGGCAGCGCGCCAGTTGCCGGGCGGCGTGCTGAGTCTGCCAGGATTTGACCAGCACCAGGGCGGCCTTTGCCCCAACGCACTCGCTGGCCTCGGTGGCGACCTGCACAGGATAAGCCTGCTGGCGGCCATCCGCCTCGACCAGGATGACGCCGTTCCGGGCGAGGGCCTCCAGCCCCTCGGGCCAACTGCCGAGCAGGGTGACGGGTATCCCGGCGGCTGACAGGCGGGCGGCAAACAGGCAGCCCAATGCGCCGGTTCCAACGATGAGGACGGGGGAGGGGGTTGGGGAAGTCATGTTAATCGGTTTGGGCAGGCGAAATTTTTATAGGACGCAGCGGATAAAGAACATCCGGGATGGCCGCCGGCGAACGCGGAATCAAGTATTCTCGAATTTTACCCGCTTTTTCCGCATCCATCCGCGCCAGTCCACGTTCTATTGATCGTTTAAGGCTCTTCCGGATTGGACTTAAGAGAACGTTGAACATAAGGAATCCAGGAAAGCAGGAAAAGGGCTTGTTTTACTTGTTTTTCTCCTGGATTCCTGGACTCCTTATTGATCTCTCACATCAGAGCCGGAAGAACCTCGTTTAATCGCTTACCGCGCCAGGGAGGATGTAAATCGTTGGAAAGCGGCCTCGTCGAGACGGTGGCCGGTAGCTTCTATGAATTCGTCCCACTCCCCGTCGGGCATCTCGACGGAGTGCTCGACGGCGGGGAAGGCGTGCGCGTCCACGTCGGCTTTGTATTCGGTGAAGGCGCGCGCCATCTCGGTGCTCAAGTTGGCGTAGCGCTTGACGAATTTGGGAGCGCGCTCGAACAGGCCGAGCAGATCGTGGGTGACGAGCACCTGCCCGTCGCAGCCCACGCCCGCCCCAATGCCGATGGTGGGGATGTCGAGCCGTTGGGAGACGAAGGCGGCCAGCCGGGCCGGGACAGATTCGAGCACCAGGCTGAAGCAGCCTGCGTCTTGCAGCATCAGGGCGTCTTCGAGCAGACAGCGGGCAGCTTCGGCGGTGCGCGCCTGCGGGCGGAACCCGCCCAGCAGGTTGACGGACTGCGGGGTGAGGCCGAGGTGCCCCATCACGGGGATGCCGGCGCTCAGGATGGCGCGTACCGCATCCAGCCGGTCGCGCCCGCCCTCCAGCTTGACGGCGTCCATCCCGCTCTCTTGCAGGAATCGCCCGGCATTGCGCACCGCTTCGGCGGTTGTCGTTTGATAAGACATGAAGGGCATGTCGCCGATGAGCAGAGGGTAGCGCGCCCCGCGTGAGACGGCTTTGCAATGGTGGAGCATGTCTTCCATCGTCACCGGCAGGGTGTTGGGATAGCCGAGCACGACCATGCCGAGCGAGTCGCCGACCAGGATGGCGTCTATGCCGGCCCGGTCAACGGCCTGGGCAGTGGGAAAATCATAGGCGGTGAGCATGGTGATCGACTCGCCGCGCTCTTTATTGGCGCGGAAAGTGGCCGTGGTGACCTTTTTCCGCCCTTCGGATTGGGTTGGGGTGTTTTGGGGTGTGGTTGTCATGGTTCCCTCCTCCAGGGTAGGGGCCAAATGGGTTGAAGGTTACAGGTTGAAAGTTCTATGGCTGCCGTCTCGCTCGAGGATGCGAGCGGCGTGAATATTATCATCGCGAACGGGGAAAATGACAATCCCTGTTTGCAGACCCCAGGGGTTTCTGAAACCCTTGGGGTCTAAAAATTCTGCCTCACACTGCCCGCGGCGACCACCCACATCTCGTCGGCGAAACGCTCGATGAAGTAGCGGTCGTGAACCACGGCCAGCACGGTGCCATCGAACTGCGCCAATGCCTGCTCGAAACGGGCACGCGAGGGGATGTCGAGGTGGTTGATCGGCTCGTCGAGCAGGAGGAAGTTGCAGCCTTGCGCCACCAGCGCGGCCAAGCTGAGACGCGCCCGCTCGCCGAAGCTCAACTCACGGGCCGGGCGCAGCGGATCGTCGCCGGTGAACAGGAAGTAGTGCAGAAAGGCACGCGCCTCGGTGTCGTTTAGAGGGGCGGCGCTTTGAATGATTTCCAGCGCGCTGCGGGCGGGATCAACCAGTTCCTGCTCCTGGGCCATGTAGCCCAGGCGGGTGTTCGCTCCCAGGCGCAGCGATCCCGCCACGGGCGGTAGGCTCCCGGCGATGGTACGCACCAACGAGGTTTTGCCGGCCCCATTCGGCCCAGTGATGGCCACCCGCCGCCCGGCGCGCACATACAGGTTGACGCCTTCCAGCAGGGGGGCGCATCCGGGGTATCCCACCGCCAGGTTTTCGAGTGTCAGCACATCCTGCCCCGAGCGGGGTGCTGCGCCGAACTCGGCCGAGAAAATGTCGGCTTTCATCTGCCAGCTTTCGCGCACTTTTTCGACGCGCTCGTCGGATTCGAGATAACGATCCAGCTTCTTTTCACGTGAGAGTGCCTTGCGCGCCACTTTTTTGGCGATGCGGCGCACGCCCGGCTGGCGCGGGGTGGTGGATAACTCGACCTTGAGCGACTGCTGCTTGGCGCGGGCGATGTCCTGCTTTATGCGGCGAATCTCGTATTCCTGGTCGCGGTAGGCCGCCATCTGCCGCTGGCGCCCGGCGAGGTACTGCTCGAGGTAGGCGCTGTAATTGCCGGTGTATTCTCGCAGCATGTGAGTCTCCGGGTCGAGGTCCAGCACGCGGCTGACGGTGTGATCGAGAAACGTGCGGTCGTGCGAGACGATGAGCGCCGCGCCGGGGTAGCTTTGCAGCCAGGTTTCGAGCCATTCCAGCATTTCGATGTCGAGGTGGTTGGTGGGTTCATCGAGGAGCAGCAACTGCGGGCGGCCGAGAAGCACGAGGGCCAGCGCCAGGCGGGTTTTCTGCCCGCCGCTGAGGGTGGCGGCCAACTGACCCTGCGGGATGGCCGACAGCCCGAGGGCTTTCAGAATCCCTTCGGCCTGGCCGGTATCGCCCTGGGCGATGACCTGCAGCCGCTGGAGGGCGGCGTCGTAGGCGGTCTGCAAATCCTGGCGGTCAGGCTGGGCGGAGAGCGCCGAGGCCAGCCGGGCGACCTCCGCCTCGGCGGCCTGCGGATCGCCCACCGCCTGCCGGATCAGATCCCCGAGGGTTGCGTGATCGCCCGCCGCGAATCCTTGCTGGAGATAGCCGATGCGCAGCGAGGGCGGCGCGGTGACAACGCCCTCGTCGGGCGTCTCCTGGCCGGCGAGGATGCGCAGCAAGGTGGTTTTGCCGCACCCGTTGGGGCCGATCAGCCCGACCCGTTCGGCCGGGTTGATGCTGAAAGAGACGTCTTTGAGGATGGGGGAGATACTGTAAGATTTGCAGAGGTGGTGGGCGGTCAGCATAGGAAACTCCTGTAGCAAAACGAAAGCCGGGGGCAGACGCCTCCGGCCGTGGAAAATCGAACACGACGGTTGGGTACCCCGAGAGAGTGATGGTTGCTACAGAAGGTTGGTCATGGGTTGCGATCCTTTGTGATGAGCCGAGGGGATTATAACATACCGGCCGCCCCTATCTCCGAATGGGGATAGGGGCGAGGGGATAAGGGATAGGGGCTACGGTTGGAGCAGGCGCAGGGTCGCCAGGACGATGCTGGCATCGTTCAGGCAGCGTTCGGCTGTGTCGTAAGGGATGGTGACATGAAAGAGCGGCTTGACGGCGAAATCGTAGGTCTCGATACCGCTCGCGGCGAGGTACTCGCGCACGCCCCATTCCGGTTCGGACCAGCCGTAGATTTCGTAAGTGACCGGGCCGATTGGCATGGTATTCTTGTACTTGCCCTGGATTTCGGATGGCTGCCATTCGAGAATCTGGCAAGCGGGGATTTCTGTGTGTGTCAGCAGGCCGCCGCCGTCTTCGGTCAGGCTGGATGTCCACAGGTCTGAGCGGTATTCAAAAGTCAGTGAAGGATACCATTTGAGAGGCAGCCGGAATGTGTAAATAGCCGGGGTGATCAAGGCCATATCGTCAATTTCCAGACCATTGTCGCTGTCGTGGAAAGTAAAGATTGTCGCCCCAGGCTGCGCGGGGGGAAAAGTAAAAGTGCCGAGATAAGTGATCCCAGATAACAGTTCGATATTCCTGGCCGCGTCGCCGCCGACGTTGACATGATCGTAGTGATTTCCCAGGTTATCTGTCAAATAAATATCGGTATTACCCATATCAGAAGGTTTGGTAATAGAACCGGCAGGCGAAGCCCCATTATTGATCCATGATACAGTCACCACCATGTGATGATCCCATCGAACCTCGACGTTGATCACGCAAAAATCAATCGTCAAAGAAGGGGTATACCTATATTCCAAACACCCCCCCGCGCCATAGAAGCCCGGTGTGATAAAAGCCGGCGTGGCCGTCGGCGTGGTGGTGAACGTTGCTGATGGCAGCGGGGTCAGGGTGGATGTAGCTGTAGACGCAATCGTCGGCGTCGAAGTGGCTGCTGCCGATGGGAGCGGCGTGGCGGAGGGTTTAACCGTCGATGTGGCTGTCGCAGAGGGCGCGGCGGCGACGGCGGTCGCGGCGGGCGGATTCGTCGCTGCCGGTTGAGCGGTGGGGGTTTCGGCTGCCGTGCAGGCGCTGACCAGGATCAGCACAACGGCAAGCACGAGGCTAAAGCGTTTTTGGTTATTGGAAGACTTCATGCTTTTCTCCTGAAAAGATATGATGAACTGCCTTGATTGGCGGCTGAACAATGCGGTGGATTGTGGCTTTTCCAATTTTCCGACCGGTGAAACAAACTCGCTTACGATTGCCCACCCAACCTCACCTCCGGCCCCTCCCCTATCATTTCGTGATATTCGTTTATCAGATGGCGATGTTGGTTTATCACAAGGGGACAGGATTGGGTTGTGACGGTGCTGGCAAGGCTCGCGACCACCCAAGCCACCCTCGCTGCCGCATGAACTAACACTGGCTGCCTCATTAGCCCAGTCAGCTTCGGCCGGATGTTGGCCAACACTTCTACACTTATGGGTTGTCTATTTCCCACCAATCATTTCCACAAATACCTAGGACGGCTGGTGGGCATTCACGATTACGTACTTCAGTGTTTTGAGTGTAATTAACACCAATGAAATAAACTGTTTTCCCAACGGCGATGGACTTATTGATCGCTTCTTGTGGAAATAATCCCAAATCCGATGTGTTGTTGCTCTCGTATGTAACCAGTAGAAATCCTTCTTCTTGCATGCTGTTTGTAAAGGGCCTTCTGGCGTCTATAGTGCCCCGTGGGCAACCTTTGTCTTCACCTTCATAGCCACCTCCGTAATTCCACTTTGACTTCTGAATAAAATTCCAGTAATAGAAGGCACAAACTTCATCAGGAGATACATTTGTGGCATACAAAGCCAGCATATAAGCGTAGCGGCACTTCGTACAACCATAATATTTCTGATATATTAGCTCGGCCTCTGTGTAGTCAGGAATAGCATTGAAAGTCTGTTGTATATGCTCAAAGGTCTGTGCTTTGACTATCGGTTAACGCAGGAAAATCAAGGCAAGAATTGCTCCAACGGCCAATACTGCGATAATGGCAAGGAGAAACCAAAACTTTCTTTGTTGAAGCATAACATCTACCCTTTAGGTATCTAAGCTGCTAACATTGATTCGGTTGAACCATTTTCCTGATCCTCACCATCCATATCCCTCAGCCAATTATCGCAACCCTGATTGGCCCTACCGCCCCAATTATCGCGCCGGCCCATGTCACGGTCAAGCGGATGGTGGTCGCCAACGGATTTTTACACGGATACGCGGATGGCACGGATGTCGGCTGCCCCCGAATATCGCGCCAGCCCATGTCACGGTCGAGCGGGTTGGGAAAATTTTGACTTATCCCCCAGGCTGAAACTTGTCGAGTATCGCGGTCACTTCTGATTTGAATGCTGGAAGATCTTCCCGCGCCATGAGCCAGACTTTATCCACATCAACCCCAAAATAGTCGTGGATGAGTTTGTCTCGAGTGCCAGCAATGTCTTGCCAGGGAATGTGCGGGTATTGATCGCGCAGCTCGTTCGAAAGATGTTTCACAGCTTCGCCGATGATTTCGAGCTGCCGAATCACGCCATCTTGAATCAAATGACGTTTGTGGAATTGGTCTTCGCTAATCCCGTTCAGATATTCTTCAACCAGAGCTATGGCATCCAGTATGTGCTGGAGATAGACAGTCTCATCGCGCTTCATAGATCACCTTCAACTCGCGCAAAATGCGGTCTCGGATATAGGGGCTGAGCGCGGGTTCCGTCAACAAATCCACTTTTCTCCCCAGGGCTGTGGAAAGCTCGCGTTCCAGCTTTACAAGCGCAAGCAGGCTCTTCCGTTTGGCAAATTTCACCAAAAGGTCAATATCGCTTTTTTCCGTGGCCTCGCCGCGCGCCATCGAGCCAAAGACGCCCACCATAGAAACGTCATTTTGGCGGCATATCTCGACCAGGCGGGCTGTGTCAAAAGGATAAGCGTTCATCGAAAGCTCCTGGCCTTTATTGTACACGGAAACCAACAATTCTCAATATGATTGCATAAACCGTCCATGAATACTGCACGAATACGCGAATGACCATGGCCCGCAAGCCGCCATTCGCGTATTCGTGGCCTATTCATCATCCTTTTCATCCTTTCAGTGATTCACCTTCAACCCTTCGATAAGCTCAGGGCAGGCTCTGCCGACCTTCAACTTTCAACCTCCCAGAGGCTCGAACCGCGCCGTAAAATGCCTCAGCAGCTTCGGGGCGTACGTGAACTTATACCCGCGCACCCCGTCGCGGCGCGCCTTGATCTTCGCCAGCGTCTCGGCCACGTAATCCAGGTGACTCTGCGTGTACACCCGGCGCGGGATCGCCAGCCGCACCAGCTCCAGCGACGGGTACACCATCACCCCCGTCTCCGGGCTGGGGTGGGCGAACATCACCGAGCCGATCTCCACCCCGCGCACCCCGCCCTCGCGGTACAGCTCCACCGCCAGCGCCTGCCCCGGAAACGCCGACTGCGGGATGCGCGGCAGCAGCCGCCCGGCGTCCAAATATACCGCGTGCCCGCCCGGCGGCTCGATGATGGGAATGCCCATCTCCATCAGCCGCTCGGCCAGGTAGGCGGTCTGCCCCAGGCGGTAGGCCAGGTAGGCTTCGTCGAGTCCCTCCCACAGCCCGGCGGCGATGGCGTCCAGGTCGCGGCCGGCCAGCCCGCCGTAAGTGGGGAAGCCCTCCCGCAAGATCAATTCGTTGCAGGCTTGTTGATACAGCGTCTCATCGTTCATCGCCAAAAAGCCGCCGATGTTGACGATGGCGTCCTTCTTGGCGCTCATCGTGGCCCCGTCGGCCAGGGCGAACATTTCACGGGCGATCTCCAGCGGGGATTTGTCGGCGTAGCCCGGCTCGCGCAGCTTGATGAAATAGGCGTTTTCGGCGTACCGGCAGGCGTCAATGAAGAACGGGATGCCGAACTCGCGGTACACCGCCGCCGTCTGGCGCAGATTCTCCATCGAGACCGGCTGGCCCCCGCCGGCGTTGTTCGTCACCGTGATCATCCCGAAGGGAATCGCCGCCCGCCCCACTTCCTCGATGAACGCCCGCAGCCGTTCAATATCCATGTTGCCCTTGAAAGGGTGGCGGTTGGCGGGATCGTCGGCCTCGGCAATGACCAGGTTCGCCGGCCTGCCGCCGCGCGCCCGGATGTTGGCAAAGGTCGTGTCGAAGTGCATGTTCGACGGCACGTACTGGCCGTCTTTCACCAGCAGCGCGCTCAGGATGTTCTCGGCGGCGCGGCCCTGGTGGGTGGGCATGAAAAAGCGGAAGCCGAAGATCGCCTTCACCGCCTCCGCCAGCCGGAAATACGAGCGCGCCCCGGCGTAGCTCTCGTCGCCCGCCATCATCGCCGCCCACTGGTGCTGGCTCATCGCCCCCGTGCCCGAGTCGGTCAGCAGATCAACGAAAACATCCTCGGCGCGCAGGCCGAAGACGTTGTACCCGGCAGCCTTCAGCGCCGCCTCGCGCGCCTCCCGGCCAATCAGCCGGATGGGTTCGACCATCTTGATACGAAACGGCTCAGGTGGATAGCTTGGCATAACCTTTCCTTTCACTGATGACTGATCACTGATTACTGTTCACTGGAAGTGTAGCACGCTTCCGAATCAAAGCCAAGTATAATTGTCGCATGAACGCACGCACCGCCCGCCGGTTGATCGGATTATTGATCTTGCTCATCTCTCTGGCGCTATTGATCTGGGGATTATGGCCTCTCGGAGATGCGACTCGCAGCCTGTTGATCGCTCCCACCCAGATGCAGCTTCCCACCCCGGAGGGATGGATCCCTGGGCTGATGGGGATCATCTGACCCGGAAGAGACTCATGTCCCGCCGACCGTTCCGTTCCCGCTGTGTCCCGTTGATCGCCATTGTTATGCTGGCGCTCGCCGCTTACGCCTGCGCCGGGACGCAAGCTCTCCCCAGCCCCCAGCCGACCCAGGCTCCCGGCGCGACTCCCATGTCTCCGGGAGTCGAGGCAGCGACCGCAGTCCCCGCCATCACCGAATCCCGCCGCCTGACGCTGGAATGGCCCAACGCCATCCGCGCCGGTGATTCGGACACTGTGCGCCTGACCTTGGAAGTGGACACGCTGGGGAACATCATCCCCACCGCCGAGGTGGGCGGGCACGAGGTTGGCGGCGGGAATGTCACTATCCCGAACCTGTACGACACGCACAACGTGATGGCCGAATCCTGGCTCGACATCGCCGGGCTGAACATCTCGCCTGCCGAACACATCAGCCAGCCGCTGCTGCCGGGGCAATCGGTCACGTTCTATTGGAGCGTGCAGCCCGAAGCGGTGGGGGATTACCGCGGCACCGTCTGGCTCAAGCTGCACTTCATCCCCAAAGCCGGCGGCGACCCGAGCGAGCTGGTCGTCTCGGCGCAGCGCCTCGAAATCCGGGCGGTCAATTTATTTGGGGTAGGCGGCGTGACCGCGCGGGTGATCGGCGGGGGGGGGGCGCTGCTCGGCTCAGTGCTCAGCCTGGACAGTATCATCGAGTTTGGGATGAAACTGCTCAAGAGGCGGCGGCAAGAGAGCAAATGAGCAAATAGGCAAATCAGCAAATAGGCAAATCAGCAAATCAGCAAATATGCAAGTTGGCAACTCTTTGTACTTCTACTGATTACTGATTACTGATCACTGATCACTGATCACTGATTACTGATCACTGATTACTGATTACTGATAACTGGTCACTGACATGCTCTCCATCATCCCCCTCATCCTCGGTCCCGTCCAAACCAACGCCTATCTGATCGCTGACCCAGCCAGCGGCGAGGCGGCGGTGATTGACCCGGCCTGGGACGGCGCGGTGATCATGGCGGAGGCGGCCCGGCGCGGCTGGCGCATTGGGCATCTCTGGCTGACGCACGCCCACTTCGACCATTTCGGCGGCGCGGCGGCCATCGCCGACGGCCTCGACCATTCCCCGGTGGTCGCCATTCACCCGGCAGACCGCCTGCTTTGGCGGGCGCAGGGCGGCGCGCCGCTGTTTGGTATGCGTATAGATGTTGGCCCGGAGCCGGATTTCGACTTGCAGCACGGGCAAATTCTGCACCTGGGGGGCAATACTTTCGAGGTACGCCACACTCCCGGGCACACGCCGGGTCACGTGGTGTACTATTGCGCTGCGGAGAAACTCGTCTTTTGCGGTGATTTGATTTTTCGAGAGAGTATCGGCCGCACCGATCTGCCTGGCGGCGACTACGAAACGATCATCGAGAGCATCCGCTCGCAGATTCTCTCCCTGCCCGAGGATACCCGCCTGCTTTCCGGGCATGGGGAAGCGACCACCGTGGGGGATGAAATTCGGTATAACCCGTTTCTACAATAACCTTTCATCGAAAGCCGCCACTTTCACTGGCGCGCTGTCATCCAACGGCGACGCGGCGGGTAGCGTGAACCAGAAACGGCTGCCTTCCCCCGGCTGGCTGTCCACGCCCACCGCGCCGCCCAGCTTGGTGATAATACGAAGCACAATGGATAACCCCAAGCCGTGCCCTTCTACCTGCAAATTGCCGATGCGCGAAAACGGGGTGAAGATGCGCGCCTTTTGCTCGTCAGAGAGGCCCGGTCCGTTGTCGCGCGCCCAGAAGCGCACCATCGGCTTATCCTCGTCCACCAATAATTCATCTGCGCCCAGCTCGACGCGAGGCGGCTTCCCGCCATATTTGATGGCATTGCTCATGTAGTTGACCCACACTTCCTCGATCCAAGGGGCATACCCCATAGCGGCGGGCCAATGATCCGCATAGATGATCTCGGCCTGGGTGCGTTCGCACAAATTCGCCAGCCGCATGGACGCCTCTGCGACAATTTTGGCAGTGTCTACGGGCGATTGGCGGACTTCATCCATCTTACGTACGCTGGACAGGATCAACAGCGCATCAATGATGTTGCTCATCTTTTGAATCGTGTTGTCAGCCGTGGAAAGGAATTGTTCGGCCATCCCGGTCATGCCCTCGGAGAGGCTGTCTCGGAGCAGGTGCATGGCCATCGTCAAGGAAGCCAGCGGGTTTTTGAGGTCGTGGGCTACCGTGTGGGCAAAAGCATCCAGCTCTTGATTGCTGGTTTCGAGATCGGCTGTGTAGCGCCGTAATTCTACTTCTGACCTCATGCGGGCGGTGAAATCCATGAGCAAGGCCAACCGCCCGGCCGAGCGCCCCCATCGGTCCTCGAAGGGTGATACTCTCAGGGCGTAAAAACGCCTTTCTCCGCCCGTTTCCCACTCGATCACCGTCTGAATATCCTGTGTCTGGGAATTTGGGGCCACCAGTTCATTCCAGACGGGGATGATTTTACCGATGGGTTGCCCGATGATCTGGTATGAAGGCAATCCCACCAGGGTTTTGGCAGCCGGATTGATGTCAACCACCCGTCCCAATAAATCCACCACGATCATGGCATCGCGCATACTGTCCACTACCGCCTCGCGGGCGACCGGTTTCAGATCGAACAGATGGTAGCGGAAGACACTTACAGAAAATGCCAGCATGGCAACCGCGAAACTGAGAGAGGTGTAATCTTTTTCCCAGCCAGGAACCAGGTGAAAAACATAGATGGCGTTGACGATGATCGGTGTCAGCGCGCCAACAACCAGCCAGGCTGACTGCTGGCGGTAAAGTCGAAATGACTTGAAATACTGGTGGATGATGAAATACGCCCCGGCCATAACCAGCACGTAAGAGAAGATCATCTGCACCCAATACCAGGGGCCATGATCCACACCAAAAGCCAACATGCCTGCTACCGGCGTGAAATGGTAGGTTGTCCAGAACAGGTAATGCTGTTCATTGGTCCAAACCAGGATCAGGGTAATCGTTGGAATAATGCTCGATATCAACAGCCAGGAGGGAGTCAACCATTGCTCACGTTTGGCAAAACGAGCGGCAAACCCAACCCAGGTCACAGGAGCGAATGCGATAAAAAAATAACTGACTTTCGACCAGAAAACGGAGCCTCTCTCGGTAGGGTCGGCCAGCTCCAGGGCGTTGAAAACCAGCCAGCCGGCGACGAACAGGATCGTCCAGGTCAGGGTGCGCGTTTCTGCTGATGGATACATGATCCGGGCGTAAGCCATCAGCCCGATGATGATTAATGCTGCCAATGGGGCCAGAATGATGAAAAAAATGTATTGAAGAGAAGTATCCATGGGCGAGACTTTCCAGGACTGCGCAACCAAAAGCGGTCGAAACCAACGACCTGGTATAAACCTCCCAACACGCGTATCATATCACAAAATATGGAGCGGGAGATAAAGCGAGGCTCTTTTGGGTATAGCGCAAAAGTTTCGGCAGCCGCAAAAACTCCCGGGGTTTTGGAAACTCCGGGAGTTTTATTTAGACAGGAAAGCCCAATTTATTTAGCGTAATCTACTGCACGTGTCTCGCGGATCACCGTCACTTTGATCTGACCGGGGTACTGCATGGTCTCCTCAATCCGCTTGGCGATATCCCGCGCCAGCCGGATCGAGTCGAGATCGTCAATGTCCTCGGGTTTGACGAAGATGCGGATCTCGCGGCCAGCCTGCAAGGCGTAGCTTGTATTGACGCCTTTCTGCGAGTTGGCGATTTCTTCCAGCGCTTTCACCCGCTTTAGATACATTTCCAGGCTTTCACGGCGAGCGCCCGGCCGTGCGCCGGAGACTGCATCGGCAGCCTCGACGATGACCGCTTCTACAGTGTCCTGCTCTACCTCATGATGGTGTGATGCAATGGCATTGACCACCTTGGCGTTGATGCCGTAGCGCTTGGCGTAATCGGCCCCCAGGGCGGCGTGCGTCCCTTCGAGGTTGAAATCCATCGCCTTGCCCAGATCGTGCAGCAGCGCGCCGGCTTTACAGATTTCGACATCCGCGCCCAGCTCGGCAGCGATCACCGATGCCAGCTTGGAGACCTCAACGGCGTGAGAAAGTTGGTTCTGCCCGTAGGAGGTGCGATATTTCAGCCGCCCAAGCATCTTCAAGATTTCAGGGTGCAATCCGGCCACGCCTGCATCGTAAGCAGCCTGCTCACCGGCGTCGGCAATATCCCGCTCGACATCTTTTTGCTCATTCTTGAGCACTTTTTCGACGTGCGCCGGGTGGATACGCCCGTCCAGGATGAGCTTCGCCAGCGACCGGCGGGCGATTTCCCGCCGAACGGGGTCGAAGCAGGAGATGGTGACAGCCTCGGGGGTGTCGTCAACGATCACGTCCACCCCGGCAAGCTGCTCGAATGCGTGAATGTTGCGGCCATTGCGGCCAATGATACGGCCCTTCATCTCATCGGATGGCAGCGGGACGAGAGAGGTGGTCACTTCGGCGACATGGTCAGATGCGACCCGTTGGATCGCGGTGGCGATCAATTCCCGCGCCCGGCTGTCGCCTTCTTCGCGGGCTTCCGCTTCGATCTGCCGGATGATGCGGGCCATATCGGCGCGGGCTTCCTTTTCGACTTCGGCTAATAGAATGCCGCGCGCCTCTTCGGTCGTCATCTGCGAAATTTTCTGGAGCTCAGCGATTTCCTGCTCGTGCATCTTTTCCAGCTCGTTGGTGCGCTTGTCCATCAGACTCTGGCGTTTGTTTAGCGCCTGCTCGCGCTTCTCCAGCCGGTCGGTGCGATTGTCAACTTCCTCGCGCCGCTTTTGCAGCCGATCCTCTTCACGGGTCAGTTCAGCGCGGCGGCGGGCGACCTCCGCTTCGGCCGATTGGCGAATTTGCAGCGCCTTGTCTTTGGCCTGCAATTCTACAGCGTGCGCTTCCTCCTGGGCTTGAGCCAACTTGCGGGCGATATCGTCTTTTTGCCGGAGCTGCTGGTTCTTTGTGATGTTATTTTTGATAGCGTATCCGGCTATGCCGCCGGCGGCAGCCATGACAATCCCTGTAACCACGATGAGCAATATCCAAACTATGGGTTGCATACACTTACCTCTTCATTCTTCAACCTTAGTATTATCAGAATGGCGCTCTTGCCAGACTTGACGCACGACCGGGGCAGCTACTTCGTAAGTGAACCCGCGCCGGGCCAGGAAACCGGTCAGTTTCCGGCGAAAGTCGAGCCATTCTGTATCTTTCAATTTGCGTGCATATTTCACAGCAGCCTGGAGAGCCAGCGCATCATCGTCCACCTCGGACAGCGCATCAGCGGCGGCTTCATCGTCCAGGCCGTGCTGGCGTAATTCTACCTGGAGGGCGCGCCGGCTGCGCGGGCGAAATTCGCTGCGGTTCTCCACCCAGGCCTGGGCAAACCGGGTATCGTCTACCAACCCACTTCGACGCAGGCGCTCCAACACCGCTTCGACAACTGCTTCAGGGAATTGATGCTCGGTCAGTTTCTTGCGCACTTCGGCTTCAGCGCGCGGGCGGTATTCGAGCAGCTTCAATGCTCTTTGGTAGGCCACTTCATGTTCGTCTGAACTGTTTAATTCGGCGATTTTCTCTTCGGATAATTCCTGCCCCACTTTCAGCCAGGCTGCCACAATCAGCGACAACCCAAAAGCGAATTCACCATCCAGGTACACATTGACCCGTTGGCGGTTGCGCTTTTGCACTACGAGAGCAGTGATCGTCCGTCCCATCGCCCATTAAAACACAGCCGTGGCCCTACCTCCTGTGGCCACGGCTGTCAATATTTACATTGCAACTCGATTGTGTGCGTTCAGGAGTAGCCGAAGACTACCCTGCCAATCATGGGGCGACTCGAATCACTCGATTCCCATTTGAAGCCTGTTGTATGACACGCTTGGCAGTCTCTTATCCAGAAACACGTGCACATAAATTCCGATTGTAGACCATCTTAGACCAACTATTAGACGATCACTGCCAGGATCAGGCAAATTACCAAACCGCACACCATAAAACGAGCGTTATCGCAAATATTCAGGACTGTGGCCGCTGCCCAGCCGGTTGCAGTTGCCGGTTGAAAATCGCGGAACCGAAAGACGAACTCCCGGGGCGATTTTCAGCCGCCTTCAACCGGCATGAGTGAAGCGGGAAGAGCAAGCTGTCGTATCTGCTGGTCGAGCTTATCCGCCAATTCCGGCGTTCGATAGAGAGCAAGAGCCGCCTCATGGCGTCCCTGGCCCAGCATCTGCTCGCCAATACAGAACAACGAACCTCGTTTGTTAATCAAGCCAAGCCGAAGCCCGACTTTTAGCAAATCTTCTTGTATGTCTATACCACCATTATACATGATATTGAAATCTGTGGTGGAAAAAGGGGGCGCAAGTTTATTCTTCACCACCCGGGCGTGGATGCGGCTGCCGAGGATCGCTGACCCCATTTGAATCGCCTCCCCAGGGGAAAGCGCCACCCGCAGCGCGGCTTGAGCCTTGAGCGCCAGCCCGCCGGGGGTTGTCGAAGCCACCCCAAAATTCGCTCCGGCCATCTGGCGCGTCTGATTGGTGAACACGATCGCCATGCCCGATTGGCGGGCGGCGGCGTCGAGTTTGTGGAGCGCCGTCGAGAGTAGTTTAACCTGGGCGGTTCCCGCAGTTTCCCCCAAACGGCCATTCACTTCAGCCTTTGGGGCTAGGGCCGCCGCCGAATCTACCGCTGCCAGCCCAACCGCGCCCGAGCGCGCCAGCCGAGCGACGATTTCCAACGCTTCCTCACCCGTTTCGGGCTGGGAAACCAGCAGGGTGGTTACGTCCACACCGCACTGGCTTGCGTAAGCCGGATCGAGGGCGCGTTCGGTGTCCACAAAGGCGCAGGTTGTGCCAGCGTGTTGGGCGCGGGCGATGAGATTCAGGCACAGCGATGTTTTGCCAGTCGCTTCGGCCCCGAAGATCTCGGTGATGTAGCCACGCGGCACTCCCCCTATCCCCACGGCGATATCGAGGGAAATCAAACCTGTCGGGAAGACGGCTGCACGCCGGAAGAGAATGTGCGGTTTCGTGTCTGCCGCGCCAGAGTTATCCATGCCGAACCTACGAGATCGTCCCAATAACCAAGTGTAGAGACTCAAGATGAATATTTTATGTTCTTTGGGGACGAAGCGGTTGCAAAACAACCGGCGTCCCCGGTTCCGCCGGATTTTCATCCGGCGTGAGCAAGAATTTTCACCCACTGAGACTCCCGGGGTTTTGGAAACCCCGGGAGTCTTTGCCGTTTCCACCGAAAACCAGGTATGCTCCAAGAACAGTGTACATGAATTCGGATTATGTGACAAGTATCACTATCGAATTGATCTATAATATGGCAAGATAGAAACGACTTCATTGGGGATAATATCGCCCCTGCAACCAATTGCCCCACTCTGCTCCGGTCGGATGGCTACAACCGGTGAGCAAGAGTCTCAACCAATCAAAAGGAGTCAACGGTATGATCAAGATTACCCGTGAAGATGCGTTGGAATACCACCGCCTGGGCGGCAAGCCCGGTAAAATCTCGGTTACACCCACCAAGCCCATGGATACCCAGCGGGACCTGGCGCTTGCCTACACCCCCGGTGTGGCAGTGCCCGTCCTCGAGATCGAAAAGAACCCCGAAGCTGCTTATGAATATACCTCTAAAGGTAACCTGGTAGCGGTCATTACCAATGGCACGGCCATCCTCGGCCTGGGCGACCGCGGGGCGCTCGCCAGCAAGCCCGTCATGGAAGGCAAGGGGGTGCTGTTCAAGCGCTTCGCCGATGTGGACGTTTTCGACATCGAGGTGGACAGCCATGATCCCGATGAGATCATCCGCGTCGCCAAAGCGATTGCCCCCACCTTCGGCGGCATCAACCTGGAGGATATCAAAGCCCCCGAGTGCTTCTATATCGAGGAAACACTCAAGGCTATGCTCGACATTCCCGTCTTCCACGACGACCAGCACGGCACCGCCATCATCTCTGGTGCGGCGCTGATGAACGGCCTGGAAGTCATCGGCAAGGCGATTGCCGAAGTGCGCATCACCATCTCCGGCGCGGGCGCATCGGCCATTTCCTGCGCCGAGCTGATGATCCGCCTCGGCGCGCGCCGCGAGAACATCATGCTGGTAGACACCAAAGGGGTGGTTTACAAAGGCCGTACAGAGGGCATGAACAAATACAAGGAACGCCTGGCTCAGGATACCGATCTGCGCACCCTGGCCGATGCGGTGCGCGGCTCCGACGTGTTCTACGGTCTCTCGGTCGCTGGAATCCTGACCCCGGGGATGGTCAAAACCATGGCGGAGCGGCCGCTCATCTTTGCCATGGCCAACCCCGATCCCGAAATCCTCCCGGAAGCGGCGCGTGAAGCCCGCCCCGACGCCATCATCGCCACCGGCCGCTCCGATTATCCCAACCAGATCAACAATGTGCTCGGTTTCCCCTTCATCTTCCGCGGCGCGCTCGACGTGCGGGCGCGCGCCATCAACGAAGAGATGAAAGTCGCCGCCTCCTACGCGCTGGCAAACCTGACGAAAGAAGACGTTCCCGATGTGGTACTGCGCGCCTACGCGTTGGACAGCCTCAAGTTCGGCCCCGAATATATCGTCCCCAAACCGCTCGATCCGCGTGTGCTTTTATGGGAAGCTCCGGCAGTCGCCAAAGCCGCCATTGATAGCGGTATCTCCCGTAAATGGGTTGATATTGACGAATACCGTCAGCGGCTTGCCTTCAGCCAGGGGATGGGGCAGCAGGTGCGTTACTACATGATGAACCAGGCCAAGCAGACGGCTGGCAAAAAACGGCTGGTGTTCGCCGAAGGCGAGGAACCCAAGATCATCCGCGCCGCGGCTCGCCTGGTTGATGAGGAGATCGCTACCCCGGTGCTGATCGGCCGCCCGGAGGTCATCAAAGAAAAGTGCATCAACCTCGGACTCCAGAACATCCCGGAGTCTGTGGACCCCAATGATTTCCCGCGCATCTACCAATATGGCAAGGTCTACTACGATCTGCGCCAGCGCAAGGGGGTGACGCTCAAGGAAGCCACCAAACTGATCAAAGAAGCCAACATTCTCGGCCTGATGATGGTCAAGATGGGCGACGCCGATGCATTCCTGTCCGGGTTGACTTATGCTTACCCGGAGGTGATGCGCCCGGCCCTGCAGATTCACCACACCCGCCCTGGCGCGCGCATCGTATCGGGGGTGTACATCGTCATCGTTCAAAACAGGGTTTACCTGTTCACCGACGCCACGGTCAATGTTGACCCGACCTCCGAAGACTTGGCCGAGATCGCCTGCCACGCCACCCAATTTGCTGAAAAGCACCTGGGCCTCGAGCCGCGCGTGGCCTTGTTGTCTTTCTCTAATTTCGGCAGCGTCCAGCATCCACTGACCGAAAAAGTCCGCAAAGCTGTCGAGTTGGTCAGAGCTCGCTGCCCTGGGATCGCAGTGGATGGTGAAATGCAGGCCGATACGGCAGTGGTGGAAGAAATCATCGAGCAGCGCTACTCATTCAGCGAGGTGAGAAACCCGAATATCCTGGTTTTTCCCTCGCTCGAATCGGCCAATGTGGCCTACAAGCTGCTGGCCCATCTGGGCGGCGCGCAGACCATCGGCCCGATCCTGATCGGCATGGGCGCGCCAGTTCACGTTCTGCAAACCGGCGATGAAGTGAGCGACATCGTGAACATGGCCGCAGTGGCCGTGGTGGATGTGATGCATCAGTGACCTGTAATCAGTTATCGGTTATCAGTGAACAGTGAACAGAAAAACCAGGGCGACCGATTGGTCGCCCTGGTTTTTATTTCCAGGCTTCACAGGTTTTCAAAACCTGTAAGCCCTCTATTTGAGTTCTCTCTTACGAAACGGGGCCAGGAGGAAGCGCAACAACAGTTTGCCGAAGGTTAGATAGTTGATCTGCGCGCCGGACTTGTCGTTGGCGAGAATCTTTTTCGCCAGCCAGGGTGTCACATCTTCGACGCGGCTGGCAATGATGGCAAAAATCCCCTTGACCCGCGCCCAATCTTCGGGTTTGCCTTCGTATTGTTTCGTAACCAGGTCGGTCATCACCATCCCCGGCCGGATGATGCCCACGATCACCGGTTTATCGAGCGCCTCCACCGCCAGGGCTTTGTTCAGGTAGTGAAGCCCATACTTTGTGCTGCCATACAGCGTCATCCCGGTTACCTGCCGCCCGTCGGATCCCAGCCCCTCCATGTTGTAGAGCGCGCCAGAGCCTTGCGCCAACATGCCGTGCAGCGCCACCTTCGAGCCGTACATGGCGCCGATCAGGTTGGCGCTCACAACTTCTTTTATCTGCTCCGAGGTCAGTTTCCAGAAATTCAACTGTGGGTGTGACAGGCCGGCGTTGTTGATCCAGATATCAATACGCCCAAAATGGCTGTGAGCGGTATCCCACAGCGCCTGCACCTGAGAAAAGTCGGTCACGTCACACGGGTGGCCGAAGATGCGCACCGGGTCAAATTTTGCAGCGAGGGTCGCCACGGCTTGGTCTACTGCTTCGCGGGTGCGCCCGCTGATGACGACGGCGCAGCCTTGCGAGAGAAACGCCTCGGCCAGGCCATAACCTATGCCGCGCGTGGAGCCGGTGATGACGATTGTTGTCATGGGTTAAGCCCTTTCCCAGGCTGACTGGAGCGTGTCTTCGAGCAGGACGCTGCACAGATGGCGGCGGTATTCGGCGGTGGCGCGATGCGGGCTGGTGCGAAGATGGACTTCGGATAACAAGGCGGCCAACGCAGCGGCGAGGGTCTCTGAATCCGGGGATTTGCCGCGCAAGGTGGATTCGGCTGATTTGGCGCGTACCGGCAGGGGGGAGGCCGGCCCGATGGCGATTCTCACATCCGAGATGACATCTCCAATCCGTTCCAGCCAGCAGGCCATGTTGAGGATGGGTAGCGCCACCCCTTGCGGGCGCATCACCCGCCGGAATGCGGAAGCCTGGCGCCCCCCCCTCAAGGGCAGGTAAAACCCGGTGAGCAGCTCCCGCTGCGGTTCGAGCGAGGAGCGGCCCGGCCCCCGGTAGAGGTCAATCAACGGCGCGCGGCGCGTACCCTCCGGGCTGGCGATTTCCACCGTCGCATTCAACGCCAGCAGCGCAATCGCCCCATCTGCGGCGGGCAGGGCGTGGGCCACGTTGCCGCCCAGGGTGGCGGTATTGCGCACCTGCGGCCCGCCCACCAACCCGCAGGCCTCGATCAGCGCCTGGGCGTGCGCAGCGACGAACGGGGACGCGACGATTTGGGAATGGGTAACGCCCGCGCCGATGTAGAGACGCCCCGCCGAGGCGTCTCTACGATCCGCGCGGATTTCGATGACGGTCATTTCGGGAACCGCTGTGACATCCACCAGTGTATGAACTGGCGGATGGCGGCCTTGCTGGAGGTCGAGCAGCAAGTCGGTGCCGCCGCCGACGATGCGCGCCGGCCCAGGAGCGGTGGTGAGGGCTTGCAGCGCGTCGGGGATGGATCGAGCGAGGTGGTAGTTTTGCCAGTGGGTCATTGCGGAACTATTGTAGCACGGTTCGAGTCGCTGAATCATTATCTCTGTGTATAATGAGGCCTATGATGATCACTTTGCGCAAGCTCCACCGTTTTTTGGTCAACCACTCACTCTATCCGCTGGTGCTGTCTTCATTGCTGGCGGTGGGGTTCTACGGGGTGAGGGTGATCTACGCCCGTAATTGGAATTACGGCAACCTGATGTGGAACCTGGTTTTGGCCTGGGTGCCTTACGGTTTCAGCACGACTGCCGCCGCCCTGCACAAGTTGTTCCCGAAAGGCTGGTGGATGCTGCCTTTTCCCGGCGCGTTGTGGTTGTTGTTCTATCCCAATGCGCCTTACATTGTGACCGATTTCTATCACCTCGAATATCGCCCGCCGGTGCCGATGTGGTACGACATCGGGTTGATTGCGATTTTCGCTTTCACCGGCTGTTTCCTGGCCATCGCCTCGCTGCGTACGATGCAGATGGCGGTCAAAGCCTACCTGGGCGGGGCGGTGGGCTGGCTGTTTGCGATGGTGGCGATAGGGTTAGGCGGCTTTGGCATCTACCTGGGGCGGTTTGGACGCTTCAATAGCTGGGATTTCATCCTTCACCCGATCACGCTCGGAAAAGAGCTTGCCAGCAGCCTGCTCAACCCGTCGGACGGCTTGCGGTTTGTGGGGTTCACGCTGATGTTTACTGCCATCCTGCTGGTGTTTTACCTGATGTTCGTCTCGATCAACCGGCTGGACGAGCCGAAATCGTAGTCACACTTCCGGATTCACACTTCCCATTACCCTCGCCCGCGCATTTTCGATGTGGGCCAGCATGACGACTTTGGCCTCTTGCGGGTCGCGGCGGCGCAGCGTCTCGACGATTTGGCGATGCTCGATGATGGATTGCTGCGCGCCGCCGTCGCGTTTCCAACCGGCAAAATTGAACCGCCGGGCCACCTGATGCAGGTGCAGCAGGTATTTTCCGAGATAGCGGTTGCCGGTGGCGTCGGCGAGGATGCAGTGGAACTCGTAATCCAGGTCCGCCACGGCGATGAAATCCTGGCTGGCCTCGGCGGTTTCCATCCGGGCGGTGAGATCATCCAAGCGGGTCAGATCATCCTCGGTCAGCCGTTTGCACGCCAGCGAGGCCGCCGGGCCGATGACCAACCCCATGGCGTCCATCATCTCGACGAAATCGAACACGCTCAGAGCGGTGACCACTACGCCATGGTGGGGAATGATCTGCAACAGCGACTGCTCTGCCAGGCGCTGAAACGCCTCCCGCAAGGGGGTGCGCCCCCAGCCGTAGCGCGCCATCAACCCGGCCTCGCTGATGGCCGCGCCCGGCTCTAACTCGAGGTTGAGGATCGAGCGGCGCAGCTCGGTTTCGATGCGGTCGCTTTCGCGGGTGGGGGACATGGCGGTTTCCTTTGTGCTTTTTTCACGAATGTCACGAATGGACGAATAACACGAATGTTGTCTGCTTTACCCGAAGGATTTCTTGATTTATTAAACCACAAAAAGCATAAAATTCAAGACAAGATTGTATACAAGTTGTATATTTAATTTGACAACGTATTGCGTTGGGAGTATATTCGAAATATGGGCATGGTTTTCGACATTCGCAGGTACGCCATTCACGACGGGCCGGGCATCCGCACCACCGTGTTTCTCAAAGGCTGCCCCCTTGATTGCTGGTGGTGCCACAACCCCGAGAGCCAATCGTCCCAGCCAGAATTGATTTTCCGCGAGAATCGCTGCATCGGTTGCGAAGCGTGTGTAGCTGAGTGCCGAAATGAAGCCATCAGCTTTCAGCGGTCAGCTTTCGGCGGTCAACGGTCAACGGCCAACGGTCTCCCGCCGCCGGTCACCAATCGCACGCTGTGCCAGGTTTGTGGGGAGTGCGCCGAAGTGTGCTACGCAGAAGCACGGGAGATCGCCGGGCGGGAGATGACGGTTGCCCAGGTTTTGGCAGAAATTGTCAGCGACATCCCGTTTTACGATGAATCCGGGGGCGGGGTGACTTTTTCGGGCGGGGAGCCGCTGCTCCAGCGGGAGTTCCTGCTCGAATTGCTGAGAGCCTGTAAAACCCGCGAGATTCACACCACCGTAGATACCAGCGGTTTCACCGCCTGGCCGGTCATCGAAAGCATCCGACCGTATACCGATCTCTTTCTGTACGATCTCAAGCTGATGGACGATGAGAAGCACCGCCGCTATACCGGTGTCTCGAATGCGCTGATCCTCTCCAATTTACGCAAGCTATCTAAAGCAGGCCAGGCCATTACAATCCGCATCCCTATTGTCCCTGGAATCAACGATGACGAGGATAATATCCGCCGCACCGGGGAATTTCTGACTTGCCTGCCTCACCGCCATCCAGTCGAATTGCTGCCGTATCACGCCTCGGCGGACGGCAAATATTCCGGGCTGGGCAAAGTCAATCGCCTGCCGGGGACCGTCGCGCCCTCGGGCGAGCGGATGCAGATGATTGCAGAGAGGCTGCGTAGTTTTGGGTTGCAGGTGAAATGAGCCGGAGTGCGGATTTCAATCCGCAAAGGCTGGCGGACTGAAGTCCGCACTCCAGGAATATTCGGATAAGCTCGATTCGTGATTGATTTCGCTTTTTTATGGAGGTTTCCCTATGTCCACTGATCGTGTCTGCAAGCTGCGCCAGCAATCGCTTGATGCCAGAGAGAGCCTCTCCAGCGAGCGCGCCGAGCTGCTCACTGAGTTCTACCAGCAAGGTTCGGGCCTCGTTTCGACGCCCGTGCGCCGCGCCCTGGCGTTCCAGCACCTCATGGCGCATAAAACGATTTACATCGGCGAGGGGGAGTTGATCGTGGGCGAGAAAGGGCCAGCCCCGAAAGTGGCTCCTACTTACCCTGAGCTGTGCTGTCACTCGTTGAGCGATCTCGACATCCTCGATACGCGCGAGAAAACCTCGTTCAAAGTCAGCCCCAAGACGCGGCGCGCTTATGAGCAAACTGTCATTCCCTTCTGGGAAGGGCATTCAATGCGCGATCTGCTCTTTCACGAGATGACGCCCGAATGGATTGCCGCATACGAGGCGGGCATCTTCACCGAGTTCATGGAGCAGCGCGCCCCAGGTCACACCGTGCTCGATGACAAAATCTATCACAAAGGGATGCTGGACTTCAAAGCCGACATCCAGCGCAGCCTGCGCTCACTGGATTTCCTGAACGACCCCCACGCCTACGCCAAACAGGAAGAATTGCGGGCGATGGACATCTGCGCCGACGCACTGATGCGCTTCGCTGAACGCCACGCCGAAAAAGCGCGCGAGCTGGCTTCGGTCGAGCATGATTCACAGCGCAAATCCGAGCTTGAGCGTATCGCCGCGGTGTGTGAGTGGGTTCCGGCGCACGCCCCGCGCGACTTTTGGGAAGCGCTGCAATATTACTGGTTCGTCCATTTGGGCGTGACCACTGAGTTGAACACGTGGGACTCGTTCTGCCCCGGGCATCTCGACCAGCATCTCGAGCCGTTCTACCAAAAGGGTATGCAGACTTCGGAAGTCTCCGAAGACTTCCGAAGTCTTGCCGAGGAGCTGCTGCACTGCTTCTGGATCAAGTTCAATAACCAGCCTGCGCCGCCGAAGGTGGGCGTCACCGCGGCCGAGAGCGGCACCTACACCGATTTTGCCCAGATCAACCTGGGCGGGGTGCGCCCGGACGGCTCGGACGCGGTCAACGAGGTGACTTATCTTCTGCTGGATGTGATCGAGGAGATGCGCCTGCTCCAGCCGTCGTCGTCCATCCAGGTGAGCAAGAAAAACCCCGACCGCTTCGTCAAACGGGCGGCGAAGATCATCCGCACCGGTTATGGGCAGCCGTCGGTGTTCAATACCGATTTGATTGTGCAGGAATTGGTGCGCATGGGCAAGTCGGTGGCGGATGCTCGCTGCGGCGGCTCATCGGGATGTGTGGAGGTGGGGGCGTTTGGCAAGGAGGCGTACATCCTCACAGGGTATTTCAACATCCCCAAGGTGCTGGAGATCACCCTGCACAACGGGTTGGATTCCCGCACCGGGCGAAGGATCGGCATCGAGACCGGCGACCCCGCTCAATTCCAATCGTTCGACGAGCTGTTCGCGGCCTTTGAGCGGCAGATTCGCCATTTTCTCGACATCAAAATTCGCGGCAACAACGTCATCGAGCGGCTGTACGCGACTTATATGCCGGCGCCTTTCCTGTCGCTGCTGACCGATGATTGCATCGCCAAAGGCAAGGATTACCACGAAGGCGGGGCGCGCTATAACTCGACGTACATCCAGGGCGTGGGGATGGGCACGATCACAGACGTGCTGGCGGCGCTGAAATACCATGTCTTCGACCAGAAAACGCTGGCGATGAACGAGATGCTGGCGATTTTGGCGGCAGATTTCGAGGGTCACGAGCGCCAGCGCCAGATGCTGCTCAATAAAACCCCCAAGTTCGGCAACGATGATGATTATGCCGACGATCTGATGCGCCGGGTGTTCGAGATGTATTTCCAGGCGATTGACGGGCGCAAGAATATGAAAGGCGGCGAGTATCATATTAATCTACTGCCGACGACCGTTCACGTTTATTTTGGCTCGGTGATTGGGGCGACGCCGGATGGGCGTCGGGCAGGCACGCCGCTCTCGGAGGGCATCTCACCCGTGCAGGGTGCTGACCGACACGGGCCGACGGCGGTGCTGCGTTCCGCGGCCAAGATGGATCACGCTCGCACCGGCGGGACTCTGCTCAACCAGAAATTCACACCCTCACTGCTTAAAAATGACGAGGGACTCGATCATCTGGTGCAGCTTGTACGAACGTATTTCAAGCTCGATGGGCATCACATCCAATTCAACGTGGTGGATGCAGCCACGCTGCGGGAAGCGCAACGGCATCCCGAACAGCACCGTGAGTTAATAGTGCGTGTAGCCGGCTATAGTGATTATTTCTGCGATCTGAGCCAGGCTTTGCAAGACGAGATTATCGCTCGCACGGAGCACGAAAGGTTCTAACGCTAAAAATATTGTCGTTTTCAGCACAAAAAGTCTTGAGAAATTGCGTAAACTCCCTGTTTATAATGCAAATCACTGACAAAAGTAACTTGACCATTCGATGGGATAACTGTACAATTCTTACGTGGCAAAAGAGGGCCACTGTCTTTGATGCCTATTCGATACAGGCCCAAACTAGCTCGTATGTCGAGCCGCTCGTTACAAACTAAAGAAAGGAGAACCAATCGGCAAACAAAAAAACCATCAGGTGTCGAACTAAGGCAAGTCCGTTAATTGAGCACCTCATTTCTCACCAAAACCTATTGCGGAGGAAGAAGGAATATGACTAAACGAATCTTTGCCGTGTTGTCGCTGCTGGTAATTGCCAGCATGATGCTTGCAGCCTGTGGTGGGGGCGGAGCCAGTAAAACGATCAAGATTGCGACGCAAAGCCCGCTTTCGGGCGGTCAATCTGCCGTTGGTTCGGACATCAAGAATGGCGCTCAACTGGCGCTGGAACAGCTTTCGGGGCCGTTGACTGAAATGGGCTTCAAAGTCGAGCTGGCGCCCTTCGATGATCAGGCTACACCGGATACCGGCGTCGCCAACGCCAAGAACATTGTGTCGGATCCAGCCATCCTGTGTGTGGTTGGGCACTACAACTCTGGCGTTCAAATCCCCTCTTCAGAAGAATACCATACCGCCAACCTGGCGAATGTTTCCCCGGCCAATACCAACCCGACCGTTACCGAGCGCGGTTATCTGGAAGTCAGCCGCATCGTGGGCCGCGATGATATGCAGGGTGCAGTCGGCGCGCAGTTCGCTTTCTCGAAGGGCTTGAAGAGCGCCTACGTTATTCATGATAAGACCACCTACGGCCAGGGCATCGCTGAATACTTCAAACGCGAAGCTGAAAAACTGGGTATGCAGGTGTTGGGCTTCGAAGGCACTGAGGAAAAGGCCAATTTCGATTCCATCCTGACCCCTGTTCTGGCCGGTAATCCCGATGTGGTTTACTTCGGCGGTATGTTCGATGCAGCCGCGGTGATGTTCAAGCAAGCCCGCGAGAAGGGCTACATGGGCATGTTCCTGAGCGATGATGGCTTCGACTCATCGGATGCAACCAAGATCGGCGGCGAATCGCTGCTCCAGGGCGCTGGAACCTATTTCTCGACCGTGTCCGGCCCGGCCAGCGTTTACGAAGGCACTGCCAAGTTCATCGGAGATTTCAAAACCAAATTCGGTCACGATCCTCAACCGTTTGCTGCCCAGGCTTATGACTCGATGGCCATCTGCCTGAAGGCGATCGAGAATGCTGCCAAAACCAATGGCAACAAGCTGCCCACCCGGGCTTCGGTATCCCAGGCGGTACGCGATCTCAAGGATTTCACCGGCATCACTGGCACAATCAACTTCAATGCCAAAGGTGACCTGACTGAAGCTAAATACTTCGTCATCCAGGTGACATCGGCTGATCCGGCCAAATGGTCCGAAAACAAGATTGACCAGATTTTGACCCTCGCACCACCCCAATAATCAACCTTTGATACCCCGGCCCTCTGATCGAAGGGGGCCGGGGGTTTTTTTAGGGAGCCTCCATGCGACGAATCTACGAGTCAACCGTTCTGCGTGAGCTTCTCCGCCCATTGGGGCAAATTGCAATTTTCGTCACGGCGACTGGTGCGATTTTTTCAGTAGCCATGCTACTGCTCGCATTGTTGTTCCGCGGCTCAGCAGCAGACCGGCTTCTGCAAGAAAATAATCACATCAACATCTTCGCTTTCACCTTGACCAATTTGCCTCAAGTGCTGGTGGATGGCGTCACGTTGGGTTTCGTGTATGCCGCCATTGCCCTGGGCTACACGATGGTCTACGGTGTGTTGGAATTCATCAATTTTGCCCACAGTGAAATATTTGCAATTGGGGCATTCGTGGGGGTCGAGGTGCTGATTGCCCTCGAAGGCGCAGGACAGCTCAGCAGTATACCGATCTGGTTAGCTTACGTTTTTCTGGCTTTGGCTGTTATTGCTGGGATGGCGGCGGCAGGCGGCATGGCGATGTTGGTCGAGGCCACTGCTTACCGTCCCCTGCGGAATGCGCCCCGCCTGGTTCCGCTTATCTCGGCGATTGGCGTTTCCTTTTTCTTACAGGATGCCATCCGCTTTACGGAAAGCATCACCACCGGTCAATTTCACCGCATCATCCCGACTTTTGGCAACTTCGACCAGCGTGTATCACTGGTCAAGCTGCCTCTGGCGGGCGTGGTCACTGACATCAATATCCAGATCAAATCTATCGTGGTGATTGCCGCTGCGGTGTTGATGTTGGTCGGTTTGAATTACCTGGTCAATGCTACCAAAGTTGGCAAGGCGATCCGGGCTGTGGCGCAAGATCGGCCAACTGCCAGCCTGATGGGGATCAATGTCAATCTGATCATTTCGCTCACCTTCCTGGTGGGCGGCGCCCTGGGCGGCGCGGCCGGCGTATTGTATGCTCTGAAATTTACCCGTATTGACCCGTTCGTCGGCTTTTTCCCTGGCATCAAGGCTTTCACGGCTGCGGTGCTGGGCGGCATCGGCAACCTGACCGGCGCGCTGCTGGGCGGTATCGTGCTCGGCATGTTGGAAAGCTTCGCCGGCGCTTACCTGTCTGCTTTTACGATGGGCGCTGCCGGAGCCGAATACAAAGACATCCTGGCGTTCGCCATCCTGATCCTCGTGCTCATTTTCCGGCCGTCGGGTCTACTTGGCGAGCAGGTTGGGCAGAAAGCGTAGGAGACCACTATGATTGCTAAACTAAAAACTACGCTTGGCTCACTGGGTGAGTGGATCAACCGGGGTAAAGTGCCCTATATCCTCTCGATCACGGGGCTGGTTCTCAGCACAGTTTGGGTTTATTTCAGCCCACGTTCTCTGCCGGCATTTCTGTTTTTCCTGGCGATGGCAGGGATGATTTATTACTTCAAGATCAAACCGGTCGCCAAGCTGATCCTGGGGCTGGTGGTAGCGCTGATAGTCGTCCCGATCATTGGGGCGCGCAACATTTTCTACCTGGAGGTGCTGTTCCAGATCGGCGTGTTCGCCGCCCTGGCGCTCGGGTTGAACATCGTGGTGGGCTTCACCGGGCTGCTGAACCTGGGTTACGTGGCCTTCTACGCGGTCGGCGCGTACCTGTGGGCTTTCTTCGGCTCAAAACAGATATTCTTGCTCCACGAGATTCCGGGGACGGCCCCCCAGGGCACACCATTCTTGCTTCCCGGAGATATGTTCTACCTGTTTATCATGCTGGGGATCATCGTGGCGGCGGTGACCGGCCTCCTCTTGGGATTGCCAGTCCTGCGGGTACGCGGCGACTACCTGGCGATCGTGACCCTCGGTTTTGGCGAGGTCATCCGGCAGTTGGCGAACAACCTGGATAAACCGCTCAACTTCACCAATGGGCCGCAAGGGATCACGCCCATCCAGAAACCTACGCTGCCCGGCGGTGTGATGGACGCGTTCAACGTGATTCTGACACCAATCGTTGGGCAGCCGGTAACCGAGGGGCAGTTCTACAACATCCTGTTCTACTTCATTGCCCTGCTGGTCGCGGCGCTGGTGATCTTTGTCACCCTCCGGCTGGATGACTCGAAGATTGGCCGGGCTTGGACCGCTATCCGTGAAGACGAGATGGCCGCAGTGGCGATGGGCATTCCCGCAGTGAAGCTGAAGCTGGCTGCGTTTGCAGTAGGCGCATCGTTCGCGGGTGCGATGGGCGTTGTCATGGCCGCCAGCCGCACTTTCGTCAGCCCCGAATCGTTCACCTTTATGCAGTCTATCGGTGTGCTCACCATGGTTATCCTGGGCGGCATTGGCAGCATTCCGGGCGTGGTCCTGGGTGCGGCGGTGGTCGTCGTGCTGAACTTGCAGGTGCTGCAAGAGGTGTCCCTCTACCTGTCTCAACTGCGACAAAGCGATTCCGTGATCCCGATCATCAACTTTGCCTGGAAAAACCTGTCGAACCAACTCGATCCGGCTAAATATCAACGGCTGCTGTTCGGCTTGATCCTGATCTTGATGATGATCTACCGCCCGGCGGGGCTGATCCCGGCTGCCCGGCGCAAGCGGGAACTGAAGGCGGCTGCTGTACCGGATGCCGATAATGGCACCCAGGAGGCCGCCGATGAGTAACGTGCTGCTCGAAACCAAGAAAGTGGTCAAACGCTTTGGCGGGCTGGTGGCGGTCAACAAGATGGATGTCGTCATCGAGCAAGGCAGCATTTGCAGCATCATCGGCCCTAATGGCGCGGGCAAAACCACCTTTTTCAACACCCTGACCGGCATCTACAAGCCCGAGGAAGGTGAAATCGTCTTCGATGGGCATCACACCATTGGTCTGCGGCCCGATCAGATCACCGACCTGCATATTGCTCGAACATTCCAGAACATTCGGTTGTTCGGCAGCATGACGGTGCTGGAAAATATCATGGTCGGTATGCATACCCGCCTCAAGCAGAGCGGCGTTGACGCGCTCTTGCGCACCCGGAAATTCAGAGAAGAGGAAAAGAAGGCGTTTGCCAAAGCCACCGAGCTGATGGAATATGTTGGCTTGCACGGCGTCGGCGATGAGTTGGCCCGCAACCTGCCCTACGGCGGCCAGAGGCGCATCGAGGTGGCGCGTGCTTTGGCGTCGCAACCCAAGCTGCTGCTGCTCGACGAGCCGACTGCCGGGATGAACCCCAACGAAACCGAAGACGCCATCCGGCTTTTCCGCCGGGTGCGCGATGACCTGGGCATTACTATCCTGCTCATCGAGCATGATATGCGTGTGGTCATGGGCATTTCCGAGCGCATCACGGTGATGGATTACGGCGAGAAAATTGCCGAGGGGCTGCCCGCCGAAATCCGCGCCAACAAGCGCGTCATCGAAGCATACCTGGGCCGTGGCGCTGCCACGGAGATCATCGCGTAGGAGTGAAACCATGGCGCTACTAGAACTCGACAACATCCACTCCTACTACGGACACATCCATGCCCTTAAAGGCATTTCGCTGACCGTGGATGAAGGAGAAGTAGTGACCTTGATTGGCGCCAACGGCGCTGGCAAGAGCACTACCTTGCGCACTATCTCGGGTCTTGTCCGCGCCCGGCATGGCAAAGTCATGCTGCAAGGCAAGGATATCACCCACATGCCGCCGCATGAAATCGTCACTGCGGGCGTGGGTCATGTCCCTGAGGGGCGCGGCATCTTCCCCCGCCTGACAGTACGCGAAAACCTGGAAATGGGGGCGTTCACCATCCTGGATAAAGCTGAGATTGGCCGCCGGATGGAAAGGGTGTTCGTCCTTTTCCCCCGGCTGAAGGAGCGCATCTCGCAAAAAGGCGGCACGCTCTCCGGTGGTGAGCAGCAAATGCTTGCCACGGCGCGCGGCCTGATGCTCAAGCCGCACATCCTGCTCATGGACGAGCCTTCGATGGGCCTGGCCCCGGTGCTGGTGGAAGCCATCTTCGATGTCATCAAGGAATTGAACAGCACCGAAGGCACGACCATCTTGCTGGTGGAACAAAACGCTCTCATGGCGCTGAAATATTCCGCCCGCGCCTACGTGCTGGAAACCGGCAGCATTGTGCTCTCCGGCCCGTCTGCCGAGATTGCTCAAAACCCGCAGGTGAAGAAAGCTTACCTGGGCGGGTGACAATTCATTCGCAATCGCCAGAGGAAAATTCCAAAAAAATTGATGGTCGTGCGGGCTTCGCCCGCACGACCATCAATTTTTTTGGTCTCCTTGATTGAAATGCGCTTCGTAAATGTGCGGCACCCGCGCTGCCAGGCCGCAGGTCACCTCGTAATTGATCGTTCCCCAACGCTGGGCTACTTCCTCGGCGGTGATGCGCTCGTCCCCCTGCGCGCCGATCAGTACGACTTCATCGCCAGCCTGCGCCTCGGGCACGGCGTCGAGTTGCAGCATGATCTGATCCATGCACACCCGCCCCACCACCGGCACGCGCCGCCCGCCCACCAGCGCCCAATTGCCCAATATCCGTCGGAAGCCGTCGGCGTAGCCCACCGGGACCGTGCCGATGCGCTCCTCGCCCTGTGTGATGTGCATGTGCCCATAGCTGACGCCGCGCCCCGGCGGGAGCGCCTTCACCTGGCTCAGAACCGCTTTCCAGGCCAGCGCTGGGCGGAAATCGGCTGGCAGCGGGCACTCCCCCGACGGATACAGCCCGTAGATGGCGATGCCGGTCCGTACAAGATTGAACCAGGCACTCGGCCGGGTGAGGCTGGCAGCCGAGTTGGCGGCATGTACCAGCGGCGGGCGCAGTCCGGCAGCCTCGACGGCGTCCAATGCCAGGCGGAAGCGGCGCTCCTGCAAATCCGTCGGAGTGGGGTCGGCTTCGTCGGCCTTGGCGAAGTGGGTGAACAGCCCTTCGAGCGACACACCCTCCGTTTGACCAACGGTCTTCGCCAATTCCAGGGCATCCTCCGGGGGCAGGCCCAACCGGCTCATCCCGGAATCCACTTTGATATGGAGCCGCGCCGTCTCGCCGATCTTCATTGCCGCGTCAGAAGCGATCTGCACCTGTTCGGCGCTCCACACCGTCAGTGAGACCCGGTTGGCGATAGCTTCCTCGTACCGACCGGGGGCGGTGTACCCGAGGAGCAGCACCGGCTCGGTGATCCCCGCCCGGCGCAGTTCCAGCGCTTCCTCGGGACGCGCTACGCCCAGCCAGGTCGCCCCGGCGCGCAGGCAGGCTTGTGCCACCGGCACTGCGCCGTGCCCATAGGCGTTGGCCTTGACGATGGCCATCACCTGCGCCCCGGTATGCTGGCGGTAGAAGCGGATGTTGTTTTCGATAGCCCCCAAATCAATTTCGGCCCAATTGGAATATAATCGGCTGTGTTGCATAACGCCAGTATACTCAATTTGTGGCGTTAGGAAAAGACTCGACGATACCCAGAGTGCGGGCTTCAGCCCGCAAATGGCAAATGGCGGGCTGAAGCCCGCACTCCGGTATCTTTTTCAAGGAATATTGACTATGCCGCGTTCATCCACGTTGCTCGCTTTCTTCACCATCGCCATGTGGAGCTTTCTTGCTACGCTGGGCGCGCAACTCAAGCATGTGCCGCCGTTTTTGCTGGTGGGGGTGGCGCTGTGCGTGGGCGGGTTGATTGGCCTGCCTAAATTCCGCGACTGGCGTGTGCCGTGGACGACTTTCGCAGTCGGGGTGTATGGACTTTTCGGCTATCATTTCCTGCTCTTCGTGGCGTTCCAGCACGCTCCGGCGGTGGAGGCCAACCTGATGAATTACCTGTGGCCGCTGCTGATCGTGGTGCTGACTCCGGTGATCCTGCCCGGCTCCCGGCTGAGACCCCATCATATTCTTGGGGCGGTGATTGGGCTGGCGGGCGCGGGGCTGATTGTGACCGGCGGCAAGCTCTCCCTGGACGCGGCTAACCTGGGAGGCTATCTGCTCGCCGGGGGCGCGGCTTTTGTGTGGTCGTCCTATTCGCTGCTCACCAAGCGCGTCCCGCCGTTCCCGACCGGGGCGGTGGGGGCGTTCTGCCTGGCGTCGGGGGTGCTGTCGCTGGGGGTGTACGCCCTGGGGGCGGCAGCCTCCGGGGAAGTGTACATTCCCACCGGGCTGGACTGGCTGTACCTGGCGCTGCTCGGCGCAGGGCCGATGGGATTGGCTTTCTTCACCTGGGATGCGGCCCTCAAACGCGGCGACCCGCGTATCATCGGCTCGCTGGCGTATCTCACACCGCTCACGTCCACGCTGCTGCTGGTCTCGATTGGAGGAAGAGCGTTCACGTGGATTTCGGGGGTCGCCATGGTTCTCATTTTGGCAGGTGCTGTGATCGGGTCGTGGGAGTTGTTCCGAGGGGCGAGGAGCGAGGGGGCGAGGGCCGAGGGGCGAATGAAGTGAAAGCTAACGTAGATTGGCTAAGGAGGCAGAAATGACACCAGTGAAGAGTTTTCGTGAGTTGCGGGTTTACCAACTGGCTTTCGAGACAGCGGTCGAGATTTATGAACTGACAAAACGGTTCCCGGTTGAGGAGAAATATAGTCTGACAGATCAAATTCGCCGTTCGTCGCGTTCCGTTTGCGCTAATACTGCCGAGGCATGGCGAAAGCGACGCTATCCCAATAATTTTGTCAGTAAACTCAGCGACGCAGACATGGAAGCCGCCGAGACAATTGTTTGGCTTGATTTTTCACTGCGCTTCGGTTACATTACCCCCGAGAAACACGCTGAACTTTCTGATCGTTACGATCATATTGGCGGCCAATTATCGCTGATGATGTCCGAACCCCGCAAATGGCTGCCCAAAGATCAAACCTGATTATCGCCCCTCGGCCCTCGCCTTTCGCCCCTCGCTTATGACCCTCCACCCTCCACCCTCCTCCCTCTACTTTCCACGGCGAGCGACTTTCATAACATATCAGCCCAAAACCGTGCTCAACAAAAGCAAACGCGCCGACCACTGGTTTTGGACGCGCTATTCGGCCTATCCCTACATCGGCTGCCAGCACGGCTGTGAGTTTTGCTACTGCCGTGAGCGCAAATACTCCCCTTACGACGATCCCAATGATTTTGCCTACACCATCAAAATCAAGGAGAACGCCCCGGAGTTGCTGCGTCGCGCCCTGGGCCGCTGCCCGGTTGATCTGGTTTTCACCGGCGATTACCAGCCCCTCGAGCGCAAATTCCAGGTCTCCCGCCGGATGCTGGAAGTGTGCCACGACCTGGGGTTCCCGGTCTTCGTGCTGGAGCGCAACCCCGGGGTGCTGCGCGACCTTGACTTGATTGCCTCTATCAACCAGCGCGCCCCGTCGGTGGTGGCTTTCAGCATCATCAGCACGCCCGACTCGCCCAATTACGACCGCGTGCGCCAGATCGAGCATCTCGCCCCGCCGCCGGAGAAGCGCTTTGCGGCGATGGCGCAGTTCGCCAAAGCCGGCCTGCTCACCGGAACGTGCATGATGCCAATCCTGCCGGGGATGTGCGACGACGATGCCAACCTCGAAGCTGTAGTGCGCTGGACAGCCGATCACGGCGGGAAGTTCGTGCTGGCAAGCGGGCTGACGCTCTCCGACCAACAGAAAAACTACTTCCTCGGCGTGTTGGGCCAGCGTTTCCCGGATTTATTGGCATTGTACGGGACTCTGTATCCCCAGGGGAGCTACAGCCCGGCGGGGGGTTGGCAATGGCCGCGCATCGCCCTGAAAATCCGTGAGCTGTGCGAAAAATATGGCATCCGCGACCGTGTGCCGCGCCCGATCATCCCCACCGACAAACGCGCCCTCAACAAGCGCATCGTCGAGAGGCTGGCCGAAAAGTTGTACACGCTGGAGCTGGCAAACGCCTCCAGCTACCGCGTGTGGGCGTATCGCAAAGCGGCCTGGGCGGTTGATGACCTGGAGCAGGACATCGGGTTGGTATACCGCACGATGGGATTGAAGGGATTGCAGGGCATCGAATCTGTTGGGTCATCATTGGGGCTGGAGATCGAGCGGATCATCAAGGAATTGGGGTAAAATCACGTAATGAACCTCATCGAATTCGCCCGCCTCATGCCGAAAGCCGAATTGCACGTTCACCTGGAAGGCTCGATTCGCCCCCTCACGGTGCTGGAGCTAGCCCGCCGCAACGGGATTGCTCTGCCCGTCCAAGACGAAGCCGGTTTGCAGGAGTTTTACCGCTTTCGCGATTTCGACCATTTCGTAAACACTTATTTCACCATTACTGGCTGCCTGCGCACGCCCGAGGATTACCGGCTGATCGCCTACGAATTTGGCGCGGGCAATGCCCGGCAAAACATCCGCTATGCTGAAGTCACGTTTACCATCGAGACCAATATGCGCCTTACCGGCCTGTCCTGGCAGGCGATCCTCGCTGGGCTGAATGCTGGACGCGAACAGGCGCGCCGCGAATTTGGGGTGGATTGGCGCTGGGTGTTCGACATCGTGCGCGACCTGCCCAAAACTCAGGACAAGGTGCTGGACATCGCACTGGCGGCGCGGGAGCAGGGGGTCGTGGCGCTGGGGTTGGGCGGCAGCGAGGCTGAATACCCGCCGAACCTTTTCGTGGCCGTTTTCGAGCGGGCGCGCGCGGCCGGGATGCCGCGCGTGCCGCACGCCGGGGAGACCGCCGGGCCGGAGAGCATCCGGGATGCGATCACCCTCCTATGTGCCGACCGCATCGGGCACGGGGTGCGCTGTATCGAGGATCCGGCGCTGATGGACCTCCTGCGGGAGCGTCAAATCCCGCTGGAAATCTGCCCCACGTCCAACGTCCGCCTGGGCGTTTATCCCGATTACGCTGCGCATCCGCTGCGCCGGTTGTGGGATGCCGGGCTGGTGGTCACGGTCAATTCCGACGATCCACCCATGTTCGGTACGGATTTGAATGCGGAATACCGGGCGCTGGTGGAGCATTTTGGTTTTTCTGCCGAGGAGCTGGAGCGCATCAGCCTGAACGGGGTGCGCGCCAGCCTGCTGCCCCAGGCCGAGAAGGATCGTTTGGAAGCTGAGTTCCGCGCCGAATTTACCCGGCTCGAGGACGCTCTCTGACGTATGTGCTGTGTACATTTTTGAGAGGTCATTCCCCAAGGGGGTAAAGTAAAATTGGATTATCGTTTGTTAGAAGCAAAACGCTGCACGGGTTATTTTTAATGGCCCATTGCGGTCTTAGTCCGGTTATGTGGGGCATTTTTCGAGGTAATGTGATCAACCAACCCAGAATAGTTCAAACCCCGAAGGAATGGTTTCCGCCAGGCGCGTTTGTGGCCGGTTGTGCAGTGCTGATCGTGGTAATGGGTTTGATCGTTTGGGTACTTGGGCTGCCCGATCAAATCCTTTTTCTGGGCATCATCCCGACACTGTACGCCGCGTATTATTACTCTCGATGGGCGTACCAGACCTTGCTCTTTACTTTGTCAATAACTGCCCTGGCCGTCACTTATGCCATATCCGACAGCTTCAGCGATTCGATACAGACGATTGCGGGGTCTTTTTTGGGGATCTTTATCGTTGCTGAGATTATTTACCGCCTGGCAAGCGCGCAACGGAAAATTGCACAAACCCTGGGCAGTCAGGCTCAAGAACAGAGCGCGCTGATCTCGGCCATTCCCGATCTTGTATTTCGGCTATCGAGCAAGGGGGTTTTTCTGAGCTATAGCACATCCGATCTGGGCCGGTTGTTGCTGCCGCCGGGAGAATTTCTCGATCGAAGTATCGAGAATGTTCTCCCGCCGCATGTGGCGCAGCTTACGATAAAAGCCATCGCCAGCGCGCTGGAAAACAACCGGCCGGCTTCCTTTGAATTTCAAATTCGCCCTGGAAAGCAAAACCCCTATTACGAATGTCGTATTGCACCTATCAATCATGATGAGGTGCTGGCGATCATCCGTGAGATTACCGAGCGCAAACATTCAGAGGAGACCCTGGCGCGTTCGGCAGGCCAGATGGCATTGTTATATCAACGCTCATTGGAGATCAATGCCCACCTTGATTTACCAGATCTGTTGATGGCCATCCCTGAACACGCAGCCCAATTGGTCGGGGCGCGGATGGGAGCGCTGTATTTGATGCAATCTGGTGGCAGCAGGCTCGAACTGGTGACCGTCTATAATTTGCCAGAAACCTTTATCGGCAAGGCGCTTCACCTCGGTGAAGGCGCTGCGGGACGCGCCGCTCTGACCAGAAAGCCGGTCAACATCGCCGACCACCGGATTTGGGAGGGACGGGCGCAAAACTACCAGGATAGCCCCTTCTGCCATGTACTGGCAGTCCCCCTCGAGGTCAGCAATCGAATCATTGGGGTTGTCAATGTCACCGATGACGAAGAAATTGGTCTTTTTCCTGAAGAGGATATCCGCCTGGTCAGTTTATTCGCCAACCAGGCCGCAATCGCAATCGAAAATGCCCGCCTATTCACTGAGACGGCTAACCGGGCAGAGCAGTTGGGCACCCTCAACCGCATCGGTTTGGCTATCGTCTCCGGTCTGGATATGGATCACGTACTGAGAACCATCTACGAGCAGTGCCTGCTGCTCGTCCCGATCCAGGCTTTTTACCTGGCGCTGTACGATCACCGAACAGGCCTGCTTACCTTTCCAATTTTCTTTGACCAGGGCCAGTTGGTGGAGATCCCACCCCGCAAGATCGAGATCGAACCGGGTATCACCGGCTACATCATCCAAACCGGGCAAGCGCTGTATGTGCCGGATTTACTGAATCCTGGCATCGCACTGCCGTTCCCGATCATCCAGGTCGGCGGACAACATGCCCGCGCTTTCTTGGGCATTCCCCTGATGCTGCGCGAGCAGGTTGTCGGTGTGTTGTCCATTCAAAGTTACCAGGTGAACGCGTATGACCCGGATGCAATCCGCTTGCTGGAGACGATCGCGGCGCAGGCGACTATTGCCATCGAAAACGCACGTTTGTACGGTGAGCAGCAAAAGCAGGCCGCCGAGGTGGCCGCGCTTTACCGGGCTTCGGCGCGGCTGCTCAATCCGAGCAGCGATGTGGTCTCACTGGCCCGCCAGATTGCCGAAGTGGTTAAAGACGAGTTGGGCTTTGTCAATTGCGGAGTGCTGCTGGTTGACGAGGCGCACTCTGCTTTGATACGCGTGGCGCGTTACGGAGATTACGAGATCAATTCGCCGGAGATGCTGCCGCTGGATGGGTCTGGGCTTTCGGTTGCAGCAGCCAATTCAGGGCAGCCCGTTTATGCGCCCGATGTGCGCCAGGCATCCGGTTATATCGCCAGCCATCCCGACACGATAACGGAATTGGATGTGCCGCTCTACGCCCGCGGGCAGGTCATTGGAATCCTCGATCTGCAAAGCCCACAATTCGATGCTTTCGACGAGCGGGCGCGGCGCATGGCGGCAGCGTTTGCCGAACGGGCCGGCCTGGCCCTCGAAAACGCGCGGCTTTACGAAGAATTGCAGCGCCAGGCTATCGTGGACGAGCTGACCGGAATCTATAATTACCGTGGCCTGCTGGAGCTGGGCACACGTGAGTTCGAGCGCGCCCGCCGCTTCGAGCGTCCCCTGTCGGTGCTGTTTTTCGATATTGACCATTTCCGCGAATTCAACAACCAGTACAGCCATGCCATTGGAAATGTCGTGCTTCACAGCGTAGCCGAGCAGGCGCGGGCTAACATGCGGGTGATTGACTTGCTGACGCGCTTCGGCGGCGAGGAGTTCGTCATCCTGCTGCCAGAAACGACCCTGTCCGCAGCGAGTCTCGTCGCCGAGCGGCTGCGGCAGGAGATCGAGGCGATGCGGTCGCCCACGGAGCGCGGCGAGCTGGGGGTCACGGTCAGCATCGGGGTGGCAGAGCTATCCGCCGATATGCCAGATTTGGCGGCGCTCATTGACCGCGCCAATCAGGCCGAACACCGGGCGAAGGAGCAAGGCCGCAACCGGGTGGTGATCAGCAGCGAATGATGCTCCCCCCGTTACTCGAACCTCATGCTGTTGGCAATCTTTTCGATAACCCCCTGAAATCCAGCCCAATCCTCCGGGTTGATGATCCCCCACAGGTAAATCACCCCCTGTTCGGTTTGCGGCGGCTCTACGGCGAATAAGTAAAGATACTGGGGCGGCTCGCCATTGTAGATCGGGCCAGTGGCGATCCGGCTGGCAGCCGGTCTCCCGCCAATTTTCAACGTCGTCAGATCGGTGATGAAAGCCACATTTTGCCAGGCCTCGGTCATGCGCTGCGAGGTGTATTCGATATAACAGACGGCCTTATCCGGCGTATTGGAGCAGGTGTGCGTGGCGTCGCAGGTGGCGATGACCACCAGCGGATGCAGATTCTCGCTGTCCTGGTTGGCGGGCATTCCGGCGGTCATGCGCACCAGACCCTCTTCGGGCAGCGTTTCTTCTTCGACTTCCCAGCCTTCAGGGAAAGTCAGGCTGAGTCCGCATTCCGTGGAAGTATATTTCACCGAAGGGGAGCCGCCGCAGGCCGCCAGGGGCAGGATGACAAGCCAAATCAGCCAAAACCGGAGGGCAATTCGACGGCTCATAGGGTTTCTCCATTCGTTTCTTCCGACTTTGCGATCTCGGTAGCGTTGCCGCTGGCGAATTGTTTCTTCAATGCCAGGAGGATCGAGACCAGCGTTCCGGCGGTCATCACCACCCCATCATCCACTGGGCCGGGCACGATATCCGGCAGCACCAGGTAGACCAGCGCCCCGACAATGGGCAGCGCCACCACCAGCCACGGGATTTGCTTCACGGTCGCGATCAGCGCCCCCGCGGCGACGAAACAAAGCACGAAAATCACCGCGGCAATGATCAGCCCGGTGCGGACATCCCATTGTGTCCAGCCCACCACGAAGCCGACAATCGGCAGGATGAACATGGCGGCGAAGAAGAATATGGAGAGACAGGATTTGGTCGAATCGGACATGGTTATACCCATTTCTGGCCTTTCAGCTTTGCCCTGATTATCTCTGCAATCATCTTTTGAGTCAAGCAGCCCTGCCTGCATTCTGATATAATCCGCTCACAACCGCATACACAGCCTTCGGGGCAGGGTGAGGGATGAAACCATATCCCCATTCCCGACCGGTGGTACAGCCCACGAGTGCAGCCAACCCCCGCACACGATCCGGTGAAACTCCGGAGCCGACGGTACAGTCCGGATGAAAGAAGGCTTAGAGCTATCAGCGTTCAGCGTTCAGCGTTCAGCAGTCAGCTTTCAGCATTATTGACCCGCGCGGATGGTGTTTGATTTTTCCTGCCCCGAAATGTGTCTCGGGGCAGATTTGTTATGGTGCACACTCGACCTCCAAAAACCACTTCCCGCCGTCTTGGCCAGGCTTTACTGGAGCATGGCGCGTTCCTGCTCGTTTTCTCGCTCGGGTTGGGGCTGATGGCCTGGCATATCACCACCCGCCTGAAAGTCGTCCCGGTATTCATGCTGCCCTCGCCGGGACGGGTGCTCGCGCGCGCCGCACAGGCTGTGCTGGATGGCACGCTGCTCATCAATGGCCTGGTCACGCTCGGCGAGGTGCTCTCCGGGCTGGCGCTGGGCGTGCTTGCCGCCACCACGCTCGGCTATTTGCTCGCCAAGTCGCGCCCCGTCGAGCGGCTGCTCACTCCCTACGTTGTCGCCAGCCAATCCATCCCTGTGGTCGCGATTGCACCGCTGCTCGTGATCTGGTTCGGGCCGGGGCTGTTCTCCAAAGTGCTCATCTGCGCGCTGATCGTCTTCTTCCCGGTGCTGATCAACACTATCGTCGGGATGCGCACCGTTCCCGACGAGCTGCGCGAGCTGATGCGCTCGCTGCGCGCCACCCGCTGGCAAACCTTCACCCTGTTGGAAGTGCCCGCCGCGCTGCCGGTGTTCCTGGGCGGGCTGCGCGTGGGAGCCACGCTTTCCGTCATCGGCGCGGTGGTGGGCGAGTTCGTGGGCGCGAAATATGGGCTGGGATTCCTGGTCAATATCGGGCGGGGATTGTACGACACCCCGCTGGTATTCGTGGCCGTTTTCACCCTGATTGCGATGGCGATGACTCTGTATGGGATCGTCGTCTTGTTGGAATATCTGCTGCTCGGCTGGCAGCGACGCCCCGAGCGAATCTCTCGCACCGATGAGGAGTAAAACTATGAAAAATTGGCGCATCCCGGTTGTTTTTCTCGTTTTGACGCTGGTTTTAGGCAGTTGCACCGGCCCTGCCCCAAAGGGTACCGCGACTCCCACGGGTGGAGCCTACCCCCCTCCGGCGGTGTACGTTCCCATCGTCGGCAGTTCTGACCCCTACCCCGATCCGGGCAGCGCCGTCCCCGCGCTTACTCGCATCCGTCTGCCCGTTGGATATATCCCCAATGTGCAGTTTGCCCCGCTGTACGTTGCCGTGCAGAAAGGTTATTTTCGCCAGGCGGGCATCGAAGTCGAGTTCGATTACAGCTTCGAGACCGACGCGGTCGGGCTGGTGGGGACGGGTGAGCTGCAATTCGCGGTCGTCTCGGGCGAGCAGGTGCTGCTGGCGCGCGCCCAGGGGCTGCCGGTGGTATACGTGACAGCCTGGTATCAGGATTATCCCGTGGCGGTGGCAGCCAAGACCGAAGCGGGCATCAAAACCCCCCAGGATTTGGCCGGGAAGAAGATTGGCATCCCGATGCTCTCCGGGGCCAGCTACATCGGCTTCCGCGCCTTGTTGAACGCCGCCGGGCTGAAGGAAAGCGACGTGACGCTGGATGTGATCGGCTTTACACAGGTGGAGGCGCTGGCGGCCGGTCAGGAGCAGGCGGTGGTGGTGTACGCGGCCAACGAGCCGGTGCAGTTGCGCGCCCAGGGTTACGAGATTGACGTGATCCGCGTGGCTGACGTGGTGCAGCTTGCCTCGAACGGGCTGATCACCAACGAGGAAACGCTGGCCGATAATCCCGATTTGGTGCGGCGGATGGTGCAGGCCATGCTGCGCGGCATCGCCGATACGATTGCCTATCCCGAAGAAGCCTTCGAAATCTGTAACGCCTTCGTCCCCACGCTGGCTCAAGCCGACCAGGCCGTGCAAAAGCAGGTTTTGGCGACCTCCATTGAATTCTGGAAGGCCGATGTCATTGGGCAGTCGGACCCGGCCGCCTGGGAGAATATGCAGCAAGTGCTGCTGGATATGGGGCTGCTGACGCAAAGAATGGATGTGCTGCAGGCGTATACGAATGAGTATGTGAAAGTAAACAAGTAGGCAAGTAGACAGGTAGGCAAGTAGACAGGTAGGCAGGTAGACAGGTAGGCAGGTATCTGCTTCCTCCCTGTTTACCTGTTTACCCGCTGACCTGCTTACTCCTGTCCTTGCTTCTCTTCCAACAAACAGCCATGTTACCCTCATCCCCTGTCATCATCACGCACCGTCTCAGCGCTGTGTTCCCTGACCGGAACGGCGGATTGCAGGCTTTGGATGATTTGTCGTTCACTGTCTGGCCGGAGGAGTTTGTGTGCGTGTTAGGGCCATCGGGGTGCGGCAAATCTACCTTGCTGCGCGCCCTCGCCGGGCTGCTTCCACCCACCGGAGGGGAGATTCTCTACCGGGGCGAGCGGCTCAACGGCCCGGCAGACGGCATCGGCTTCGTCTTTCAAAGAGCCAATCTGATGCCCTGGCGCAGCGTGATCGAAAACATCACGCTGCCGCTGGAATTGGCTGGCCTGCCGCATTGGGAGGCGTTGGCGCGGGCGCTGGCGATGGTCAAGCTGGTGGGGCTGGAGGGGTTCGAGCGGGCGCTGCCGCGTGATCTGTCGGGGGGGATGGCGCAGCGCGTGGCGATTGGGCGCGCCCTGGTTCACGATCCGGCGCTGCTGCTGCTCGATGAGCCGTTTGGCTCATTGGACGCGCTGACCCGTGAGCGCATGGGTGCCGAGCTGCTGCGCATCTGGCAGGCCAATCGCAAGACGGTGCTGATGGTGACGCACTCGATCTCGGAGGCGCTGCTGCTGGCCGACCGGGTGCTGGTGCTCAGCCCGCGGCCCGGCAAGCTGCGGCTGGATTTGCGGGTGACGCTGCCCCGACCACGCGATGACGATATTCGTTACACGGAGGCTTTCGGCGCGCTGGCGCGGCAACTGAAGGGGGCGATTGGATGAATGATTCCTTAATCTAAATGGGCCAAACATGGTATGATTTAACCAATTCTCGTTTTGATGAGGCCTGTACATGCGAAAATGGATCTTGATTCTTCTGTTGGGGATTTTTTTGATACCCGGGGTAGCGCGCAGCCAGGGTGAAGTCAGCTTGAGCGATATTCAAATTGATTTGTGGCCGGAATATGATCGTGCCAGTATGCTGGTCATCTACCGGATGACTCTCTCGGCTGAGACGACACTGCCCGCGCAAATGATGTTTCGCATCCCTACGTCTGCCGGCAAGCCCAATGTTGTGGCGGTTGGGCAGTCTAAAAGTACAGTTGACGAGGTTGCCTACGATTATCAAGTCGTTGGGAGTATGGCCGAGGTGTCATTCACGGCAGCCTTGCCGGTCATCCAGGTGGAGTATTATGATCCCGGCATCGAAAGAGACGGCGTGACCCGTAAGTTTACCTATGGCTGGCTCGGCGAATATACCGTCAACTCGGTGATTGTCTCCGTCCAGCAGCCTTTTGGCGCAACCGGGATGCGCATCTCTCCCGGTTCGATGAATCCCCTCACCGGCGCGGAAGGCCTGGTTTACTATACGATCGAAGCCGGGATGGTGAAGCAAGGCCAAAGTTTTACGGTTTCGCTGGAATACCAGAAATCTTCTGAATCACTGACTGCCGAATTTCTGACGGTGCAGCCCAGCGAGCCGCTGCCCGCGCCATCGCCGAATCCCAACATCTCGCAGGCGCTGCCCTGGCTGCTCGGCGGCGTGGGCGTGACGCTTATCATCGGCGGTGTGAGCTGGTACTTTTTCACCGGCAGACAAAAGACGCGTGTCATCAGCCTGCCTCGCGGCCGCCGGAAGTCTGCCCGGCCGATGGTCAAGGAAAGCGTCAATGAGAACGTTTACTGTCATCAATGTGGCACGCGCGCCTCGACGGGCGACCGTTTTTGCCGTTCTTGCGGGGCGGAACTGCGCGTCGAATAGGGTTTTATTTACTCATCCTTCTTTGTCTCGACTCTCAGGCTGGCTTAACCTTAACATGTGAAAATTCGATTGCTGATTTGTCGGGTCGGATTTATCGGGAACCCTGGAAACATTGATGCATGCAGGAGGTTGATCGTATGGCTCGTCTGAAGTTTCTTATCGGCGGGGCGCTGATTCTCGCCGCTGTCGTTTATTTGATCGTTTCGTCCACCACTGCCAATGCGCAGTATTTTCTCTCGGTGGATGAGCTGCAATCCACAGGAAGCAAGTACACCAACAAAGATGTGCGTGTTTCGGGCGCCGTGCTTGGGGATACCATTCAATATGACCCGCAAACGCTCAAGTTGACTTTTACCGTGGCGCACGTGCCGGGCGATAATAAGGATATCGAAGCCCAGGGCGGTTTAGCGCAGGTATTACACGATGCGGTAGTAGATTCGGCTCGAAACCGGATGCAGGTGGAATATTACGGCGTCAGGCCCGATTTGCTGCGAAATGAAGCCCAGGCTATTATGACCGGCCGGATGGGCGAAGATGGCGTTTTCTACGCCGATGAGTTGCTCCTCAAGTGCCCGACGAAATACGAGGAAGCTGTCCCCGGCCAAACCAGTGAGGATTAATTATGGTCGCTAACCTCGGTTATGGCGCGCTCATCATTACTTTCCTGATATGCCTTTACGGTATCAGCGCGGCGATCTATGGCGCACTGCGCAAAGCGCCTGCCTGGGTGGATAGCGCTCGTAACGCCATGCTGCTTACCTGGCCGTTGGTCACGCTGACGGCGCTGTGCATTATCTATCTCCTTCTCACCGGGCATTACGAAGTCGAATACGTAGCCGCTGTGACGAGTAACAGTATGCCGTTTTATCTCAAAGTGACGGCGCTGTGGGGCGGGCAGGCTGGCTCGCTGATCTTCTGGTCGTGGCTGATGTCGGGGTTTGCCTCGGCGGTGACGCTGCGCAAGTGGGATCGCGACCGTGAATTCCTGCCGTGGGTGGTTGTCGTAGCTCTTGTCACCCTGGGATTCTTCCTGTCGTTGAGCATCTTCGTCGAGAATCCTTTCACCCGGTTGTGGATCAGCCCAACGGGCAACGTGGTCGAATCCATGCTCCAGCCGGCCGGTTCGATGCTCTTCACTCAAGCCGACGGGCGCGGGCTGAATCCGCTGCTGCGGCATCCGGGTATGATCATCCACCCGCCGATGCTGTACCTGGGGTTCGTCTCGTTCACCATCCCCTTCGCGTTTGCCTTCGCCTCGCTCGTCACCGGGCGCAGCGACGACCGCTGGATCCGCGTCACCCGCCGCTGGACGTTGGTGGCCTGGCTGTTCCTGTCGCTGGGGTTGATCCTCGGGATGCGCTGGGCTTACGATGTGCTCGGCTGGGGCGGCTATTGGGGCTGGGACCCGGTTGAAGTCGCCGCGCTGCTTCCCTGGCTTGTTGGCACGCCTTTTCTGCACTCGGTGATGATCCAGGAAAAGCGCGGCCTGCTCAAGTGGTGGAACATAATCCTGGTCACGATGACTTATGCCAGTGTGCTCTTTGGGACATTACTAACCCGCTCAGGGGTGTTGTCTTCGGTGCATGCTTTTGCCCAAAGTGCTATAGGTCCGTTGCTTTTTGGTTTTGTTTCTATTATGTCCATTATCACCCTGATTCTGCTGATATTCCGGGGTAGGACACTCAAATCTGAAGGGCACATGAATTCCATGTTCTCGCGCGAGGCGTTGTTCTTGCTCAACAACCTGCTGTTCCTGGCGCTTTTCTTTATCTGCGCGTGGGGCGTGCTCTTTCCGATCATCAGCGAGGCGTCGGGCCTCATTGGGCAGGTTTTCCCCTCGGTGGCCCATATTTTCACCGGGCAGAAGATTACTGTCGGGCCAGTATGGTTTGAGAGTACCACCGGGCCAATCTGGCTGGCTTTGTTGGTCCTGATGGCTGTCGCGCCCCTCTCGGCCTGGGGAGCCTCTACTGCCAAGACTCTCTCACGGGCGGCCTGGAAGCCGGCGGTCGCCGCGCTGGTCATCGCTGGATTGCTGTTCGCCGCCGGAATCCGCTCCCCATTGGCCCTGGTTGCTTTTTGGGCGATTGCATTTGTCATTTGCGCCACGCTGTACGAATTTTGGCGCGAGGCAGCCGCCCGCCATCGCACGCACGGCGAGAACCTGCTGGCGGCCTTCTGGCTTCTGGCGGGACGTTTCCGCCGCCGCTACGGCGGGCTGACCATCCACATCGGGGTGGCTTTGATGGCCTTTGGCGTCATCGGCATCGAGATGTTCCAGACCGAAACCCAGGGCATGATTGCAAAAGGCGAACAACTCAGCTTGAGCGGTTTCACAATCCAATATGACGATTTGAAGCTCTTCCCCACGCCCGACGGGCGCGAGGTGGCCCGCGCCGAGTTGAGCGTTTTCAAAGATGGCAAATTCGTCACCAACCTTTACCCGAGGCGCGATTTCTACACTGAATCTCAGCAATCTATGACGATCCCCGGTGTACGCAGCACGCTCGGCGAAGATTTCTACGTGCTGCTGGTAGATTGGCAGCCTGTCTCATCGTCGGGTGCGACTTTCAAGATCTACCACAACCCGATGATTAACTGGCTATGGCTGGGTGGGTTCGTTTTCATCCTGGGCACGCTGGTCGCCGCATGGCCCGACCGCGAGCGCGAGGTGGAGACAGGACGGGTCACACGCCGGAGGGAAGCGGTTGTAAGTGCGTAAAACGCAAAACGTAAAACGTAATTGTTCATGGATAGGTTTACGTTTTACGGATCACGTTTTACGGAGGGACATTTGTGAAACGAGCGATTTTTCTTCTCTTACCCATCATCAGCCTGGTCTTAGCTGGCGTGGCAGTTGATTTCGCATCTGCCCAAACCGCTGTCCCGCCGGTCATTACCGATGACCAGGTGAATGCCATCGCCCACCAGCTTTATTGCCCGGTGTGCGAAAACATCCCGCTCGACGTATGCCCCACGCAGGCCTGCGCCGAGTGGCGCGAGTTGATCCGGCAAAAACTCGCCGCCGGTTGGACGGAGCAGCAAATCAAGGATTATTTCGTCGAGCAGTACGGCGACCGCGTCATCGGCGCCCCCCCGGCGCGTGGCTTGAACTGGCTGGTATACGTCATCCCACCGATAGCCATCGTCGCGGGCGTTATCGTGCTTGCCCTGGTTTATCGCGCCTGGCGGCGGCCGCTCCCGGCGGCGAAATCGGATGGTACACCTGCAGATGATTACCTCAGGCGGATGGAAGAAGAACTCGAGAAGAGCAAATAAGCATGGATAACCCTGAATCCTCCACTCCCAAGTCGCCCACCCCCCGCCGTTGGGGGTGGATTGCTGCCGTGATTTTGTCATTTCTCGGATTGTGCGGTTTGCTCGCGGTCGTCTATGTTGGGCTGGTGCGGGTACAGCAAGGCCCGGTCGCCATTGGCCAGCCAGCCCCGCGGTTCACGTTGACCTCCTTCGATGGGCAGACTCTCACCACCGATGATTTGCGCGGTAAAGTGGTGGTGGTCAATTTTTGGGCCTCGTGGTGTCTGCCGTGCGCCGATGAAGCTGAGGAACTGGAGCAAGCCTGGCAGTATTACAAGCCAGGCGGCGAGGTGATCTTCCTGGGAATCGCCTGGACCGATACGGAATCGAAATCCCTGGGCTACCTCGAAAAGTACGGGATCACCTACCCCAATGGCCCCGATTTGCGCACGAGTATCTCGCAGGCCTTCCGCACCACCGGTGTGCCCGAAACCTACATCATTGACCAGGATGGCATCCTGGCTTACGTCAAGCTCAGTCCCTTCGTTTCACTGGGCGAAATCATCTCGGTGATAGATCCGTTGCTCGATCGTTAATCCTATGGATATCGGCTCAATTTTCCTCATCCTCGCTCTCCTGCTGCTGGTCGGTATTTTCGTTGCCCGGCCTCTATTCGAACATAAATCCATCGCTGTCAGCCACGAAGAACACGAGCTTTCAGCGCTGATGGCTGAACGTGACCGCATAGTTTCAGCGCTGCAAGAATTGGATTTCGATTCGACGATGGGCAAGGTCCCTCCCGAAGAGTACCCGGCTCAACGCAGCGCGTTGATGACGCGCGGGGCGGATGTGCTGCGGCAAATTGACACCCTCGCCATTGGGCAAGCATTGCCATCCAGCAATGCGGCGGCATCCTCCAATGGGCACAAAGCCCCAGTCGAGGACCGGCTGGAAGCGGCTATTGCGGCGCGCCGCGCCACGCTGACAGGCTCAGCCTATGCGGAGCAGCCCGCCGCGCACGCCGATGATTCTATCGAGGCGCAAATCGCCGCCCGGCGCCGCGCCCGGCAGGATAAATCGGGCGGTTTTTGCCCAAAGTGCGGCAAGCCCGTGCAACAATCCGACCGTTTCTGCCCCAAGTGCGGCCATGCCCTCAGCCGGAATGTCAAGCAAATGAGCAAATGAGCAAAAAAGCAAATCAGCAAGTAAGCGAGTAAACAAGTAAACACGCACCACGCACCACATCATCTGCCTCCTCGAACTCATTATGAAACCAACTCGTCTTCTATATCTCCTTCTGTTCTCTTTTCTGCTCACTGGTTGTTCTTTTTCACTGGCTGCCGACGTGACGCCCCCGCCGGATTACCGCCCTCCGGTTGAAGCGCAGCCCGAGGCGACCACCGGCCCGCTCTATCCCATCGTCCCGCCCGACCCGGCCAACGGCGCGCCTATTTATACCGAGAAGTGCGCTCCCTGTCACGGGAATACCGGCACAGGCGGCGGTGAGCGCTCCGCACAGCTTCCGACGCCCCCGCCCGCCATCGGCTCCGCCGAGGTCGCCCGGCAATCTACACCGGCGGAGTGGTATGCCATCGTCACCCAGGGCAACATCGAAAAATTAATGCCCCCCTTCGCCTCGCTGACCGACCAGGAGCGCTGGGATGTGGTGGCCTACGTTTACACGCTCAGCGCGCCGCAGGAGCTTGTGACGCTCGGGCAGGCCGTTTTCCAGGCCAATTGCACCGGCTGTCATGGCGAGAGCGGGCGCGGCGACGGCGTCAGGGCAGGCTCTTTATCCGTACCGCCCGCCGACTTCACCGACCAATCTTTCATGGCTGGGCGATCCACCGCCAGCCTGTTTGCCGCCATCACCAGCGGTAAATCGCCGATGCCCGCTTTTGGGGAAGATTTGACAGAAGATGAACGTTGGGCGGTGACGGCATATTTGCGGTCATTGACCTTCGCGGCGACAATGGGGTCATCAACCCCGGCGACCCTCGCACCGGATGCGGAAGCCACCCCCCGGATCGCCGCGGCCCCAACGGTTACGTCTGCCATCACAGCCACGACCAACGCCGCCATCACCGCGGCTGTCGTCACACCTGGGGTAGGTGTCATCTCGGGACAGGTTATCAATGGCTCCGGGACCGAGCTGTCCTCTGATCTTTCTGTTATCCTGTATGCTTTCGACGAGATGAACCAGGTTTTCACCGAGACGATGCCAATCGGGGCAAACGGTTATTACACCTTCACCGATGTGGAATGGACTCCTGACCGTGCTTTCATCACTACAGTTGAGTATGGCCCGGTGACTTATGGCTCGGACGTGGTGGTTGCTCAGGACGACGCCAACCAACTGACCCTGCCGGTGACCATTTATGACTCCACCACCGACCAGTCTGGGCTGGCGGTAGACCGGCTGCACGTGTTCCTCGAATTCTCTGAGCCGGGTTTCGTGCGGGTTGGCGAGTTGTTCATCATCTCGAACCCTGGCCTGCGGACCGTAGCCGCGACGGAATTGGGCGGGCCGGTCGTGCAATTCAGCCTGCCCGAAGGCGCTCAAAACCTGCAATTCCAAAGCGGCGCGTTGGGCGAACGCTATATTGCCATCCCCGGCGGATTCGCCGACACCTCGCCGGTTCAGCCCAGCCTGGGCGAATACCAGGTGTTGTTCACATTCGACATGCCTTACGACCGCAAACTGACAATTTCTCAACCCATGCTTCCCAACACCGGTGACGTGGTGCTGCTGATGCCGGATACGGGCGTGAAACTCCAGGGCAATCTCCTGACAGATAGCGGAGCGCGTGACGTTCAGGGTGTTTCCTACCTGATGTATACCGGCAGCGGTTTCGGTCCCGACACGCCGTTGACGATCACAATTTCGGGCGATCCCCAAACGGGCAGCCCCTCGCTTTCAGGCGCTGACAACCGCACCAGCCTGCTGGTCGGCCTGGGCGCGCTGGGCGTGGCTTTGATCGTTGCCGGGCTGTGGTTGTACCGGCGCAGCCGGGCGATGACCCCGGTGGTCGAAGCTGTGCCCGTGGAGAAGAGCGAGCCGTTAGCTCCCGCCGAAGACCCCGACACGCTGATGGATGCCATCATCGCGCTGGACGACCAGTTCCGCGACGGCAAATTGCCCGAGGCGGCTTATCAAGAGCGCCGGGCGGAACTGAAGGAGAAGTTAAGGTACACAAGTACACAAGTAAACAAGTAGCCATGCCTGTGTACTTGTTTACTTGTTTACTTGTGTACTGGTGTTCTTGCTACCCCTCCTATGATCACCGTCCACCGCCTCGTCAAACGTTATGGTTTGAAACCCGTGCTGCGCGGTCTCGATTTTCACGTCGAGCAGGGCGAATTTGTGGCGCTGCTTGGCCCCAATGGGGCTGGCAAAACCACCTTTTTGCGCATCCTATCCTCGCTTTCCCGTCCCACCTTGGGCGATGTGACCATCAATGGGAAGCGGCTGCCCCAACAGGCTTCGGATGTTCGCCGGATGTTGGGTGTCGTCTCGCATCTGCCGCTGCTCTATGGCGATCTGACGGCGGAGGAAAATCTGCGTTTCTTCGCCCGCATGTACAGCCTGCCGAATGAGAATCGGCGCATCGCCGAAGTATTGGAGCTGGTTGGGCTGTCTTCACGGCGGCGCGATTTGGTTCGTACGTTCTCGCGGGGGATGCAGCAGCGCCTGGCGATTGGCCGCGCCGTACTGCACGAGCCGGAAGTGATGTTGTTCGACGAGCCGCACACCGGTCTCGACCAGGATGCCTGCACCATGCTCGACGGGGTGCTGCGCGAGGTGGCTGTGCGCGGGCGAACAGTGGTGATGACTTCTCACGATCTGGCCCGCGCCGCTGACCTGGCTTCGCGTTTCGATGTGCTCTCGCGGGGTGTGATCGTCTCATCCGTGCAGCGGGCGGCGATCAACCCGAATGATTTGCTGGTATTCTATCGAACTGCGGTTGAAGGATGAGCCATTGAAAGCACGACCCATTGCCACGATTGACCAGCCATCCGCTGCGGTGAAAATGAAACCCTCGGTCAAAGGTTCGCTCGCCCGGGCGATTTGGGCCATCGTTTGGAAAGACCTGGCAGCCGAGCTGCGCAGCCGAGAGCTGCTCTCGGCGATGCTGGTTTTTGCATTGTTGGTGATCCTGATCTTCAATTTCGCGCTGGAGCTGGATGCGCGCACGCGCGCTTCAGCTACGGTGACAGCCGGGGTGCTGTGGGCGACGTTCACTTTTGCCGGGACGCTCGGCCTGAACCGCTCGATGGCGATGGAGAAGGATCGCGGCTGCCTGGATGGGCTGCTGCTGGCCCCGGTGGATCGCAGCGCCATCTATTTTGGCAAAGTGATCGGCAACCTGGTTTTCATGGCGATTGTCGAAGCGGTCGTTTTGCCGGTTTACAGTGTGTTGTACAACGTGAATCTATTCAAGCCTGGACTGCTGCTGGTCATCCTGCTCGGCTCGATTGGCTATGTGGTTGTCGGTACGCTGCTGGCGGCCATGGCGGTGCAGACCCGCACACGTGACGTGCTGCTGCCGATCCTGTTGTTCCCGGTGGTCATCCCCATCATCATTGCTGCGGTCAAGGCCAGCACCGGTTTTTTGCAGGCCGCCGGGTGGGATGAAATTATGCCCTGGCTGAACCTGCTCATGGCTTATGATGTGATTTTCACAGCCATCGCGTTTATGGTGTTCGATTTCGTGGTCGAGGAATGATCCTCGCCAAACATCTATCCGAAAAGGTAGCCTAGCCCCTTGTGGGCGTGGCGCGAACGGGCACAAGGCCCTAGGCTACGGGTGATTCGGAAGGCCAAAAAAGAGAAAAAAGGAAGTTCGGTATGAAAACTCAACCCAAAGTCCTGACCGGACTCAGTATTCTGTCCATCGCTCTGTTCCTGGGGGCGCTCGGAATGGTCTTTTTGTATGCCCCGATGGAGAAAGTGATGGGGCCAGTCCAAAAGATATTCTACTTTCACATTGCCAACGCCTGGGTGGGGATGCTCGGGTTCGTCGTCGCGGCGGCGGCCGGTATCATCTACCTCGTGACGAAGAATCCGAAGTGGGATATTGTCGAAGTCGCCGCGGTGGAGATCAGCCTCGTGTTCTTCTTCATCACAATCGTCACCGGCTCCATTTGGGCCTATCCCGCATGGAATACATGGTGGACATGGGATGCCCGCCTGACGAGCGCCGCCGTCCTGGAGATGATCTACGTGGCTTATTTGCTGCTCCGCCAGGGCATCGAAGACCCCGACCGGCGCGCCCGTTTTGGGGCGGTGTACACCATCATAGGCGGGGTGAGCGTGCCGATCACGTTTCTTTCCATCCGCTTCTGGCAGACGATCCACCCGGCGATCATCGGCACCCAGAGTGCTGAAGCCCAGGGCGGATTCGATATGACTTCTTCGATGCTGAACACCATGTTCTTCAGCCTGATCACCTTCTCCGTGATCTTCGTCACCCTGCTGTGGCACCGTATCCGCATGGGTGAATTAGCCCGCACCGTCGAAGAACGCAAACTCCAGGTGGCTCAATAGAGGTGTCCAATGCTCGACCTAACCAGATCCATCCAATTCATGCTCGCCGGCTATACCGTCATCTTCCTCGTGTTGGGGTTGTACCTGGCCAGCCTGTTCGTCCGCCATCGCAATCTGAAGCGCGATTTGGAACTGCTGGACGAGATCGAAGCCAAAAGCGACGGGAGCAGCTCGCGAAACTACAAACAAGAACCCAGGGTAATCACCGGCGGGTAGAGGGCGGGTTTGAAATCTAGCCGCTCAACAGTTTACAAAGCAGGCGCTCTGAGCGCAGTCGAAGAGCGCCTAAAGATCGAGAACCGCATCCTCCGACTACGCCCCCGTTTTTCTCAACGCTAACCCATATTTCTGTCTCGGTGATCTCATGCGCACACTGACCCTGGTTTTCTTGCTCGCCTTCATCCTGCTGTTGGCCTATTCGACCTTTGCGGCTGTCATGGGATTGCCCTACACGCCCCTGCTGACCCCGCTTTCGACCCTCACTGGATTTGTCTTCGCCCTGCTGCACGCCTCCCAACGCCTGGGCTGGTGGCGCGCTCTGCTCCTGTTAGGGCTGACCTTTGGGGTGAGTTTGTTGTTCGAGAGCGTGGGCGTGGCGACCGGGTTGGTGTATGGGCCTTACCACTACACCGACCGGCTGGGCATCAAATTTCTCGGCCTGGTTCCCCTGCTGATCCCTGCCGCCTGGTTCATGATGATGTACCCATCTTTCGTCATCGCCGACCGGGTGATCCCTGCCCGCTGGCAAACCGGGCCGCGTCAGTTTGCATTGGCGGCGGTGGGCGGGGTGATCATGACCGCCTGGGATCTGGCGATGGACCCGTTGATGGTCGCCGGCGAGCATTGGGTTTGGGAAGTCAAGGGGGCCTATTTCGGCGTGCCGCTGCAAAATTACTGGGGCTGGTGGCTCACCACGTTCATCACTTTCATCCTGTTCGTGCTTATCGCCTGGCGCAGAACAACCAACCGGGCGACAGCCTTCGACCGGTTGTCCATTGTCGGCTACGCCGCTATGGGGTTAAGCACGATCCTGGTGGCTTTGCAGTTAGGGTTAGAGGGGCCGGGGCTGGTGGGATTATTCGCCATGCTGCCGTGGGTGATCGTGGGATGGATTCGGTGAAAGTCACTTCGCCTGGGCAAACCCCACCATCCTCCCGCTCGCCTCGTCATACAACCGCAGACTCAACGAATGCAAGCTGGTGCTCAGCGTCAAAGTCGGCGCGCTGTGGAAGATGGGATTCTCCGCGTGACAGCGTTCCAGCATGTAATTGGGAATCTTCGGGCTGAGATGGTGGATGTGGTGAAACCCGATGCTGCCGGTGAACCATTGCAGCAGTTTCGGCAGCTTGTAGTAAGAAGCTCCCTTCATCGCCGATGACAGATAGTCCCATGAGTTATGCCGCACCCAATACACACCCTGGAACTGGTGTTGGACGTAAAACAGCCACTCGCCCACGGCCCCGCCGAGCCAGATAATAGGCAGCTCCACCAGCAAGACTGCTTTCCACCCGATCAGCCAGCACAGCCCGCCGATGAGCGCCAGCAGGCCCAGGTTCGTCCACACCACACTCCACTTCTCGCGCCGCCCCGATTTGGCCGAAAAGAAGCGGTGGCTGATAAGAAAAACCGCCAACTGCCCGAAACCGAACAGGATCAATGGATTACGGATGAAACGGTATCCCCAACGCGTCAACGGCGGTGCATTGCGCCATTCATCCACCGTCATCGTCGGCACATCGCCCACCCCGCGCCGGTCGAGATCGCCCGCAGTGGCATGATGGATGGCGTGATCATGCCGCCATTGCTCGAATGGTGAAAACGTCAGGATACCGGTCAAATAACCAGCAATTGTATTGGCCCGCTGCGACTTGAAGAACGAGCCATGCCCGGCGTCGTGGAAAATGATGAAAACCCGCACCATGAACCCCGCCGCAAGCACCGCCACCGCCAGCGTCAGCCAGTACGAAATTGCCAGGCAGCGATACGCCAGGTACCATAAAACCACGAACGGTACCACCGAATTGACGATCTGCCACACACTACGTCCCACGCTGGGGGTTTGGTAGCGCGCCACCGTTTTCTTCCAGGAAGATTCAAGCGTTTCGGTCATCTTATTTTCTCCGAATAAACGATCCGTTCGTAGTGGACGCATCAGCGCCCTTGTGCGTCAAGCGCATACGATAAGCCGAGTATACCTCAATCGAAACTGGCTTTCTCGACTATAATTCCGCCTGTGAAACCGATTTGGGGAACCCTTGTCTGGCTGCGGATTTTGCTCCCGCTGGTTGGGATTGCCCTCTTGGGGCTTTCCGCGCGCCCGTGGGCGGCAAGCCTGGCATTGCAGGCGGCGCGCCTCTCGTGGGAGGAATCCCGCCCGCTGGAGGCCTCCAGCCATCTTTCCCGCGCCGCCGGGTTTTTCCCCTGGCGCGGCGACCTGTGGGAATTGGCTGGGCGCTACGCGGTGAGCGGCGGCGACCCACAGGCTGCCATTCTCTATCTCGGTCAGGCTGCCGCCCGCGGTCCCCTCTCCCCCGAGGGGAATATCGCCCTCGGCGACGCCCAGCAGGCCCTCGGCGACCCCGCGGCTGCCCTCCAGTCCTGGCAATCGGCCATCCCCCATCCTGAAGCTTACCGCCGTCTGGCGCAGCGCTATCGCGCCCTGGGCGATTTTCCTGCTGCCATCGCCAGCCTGCAAGCCCTGCTCGTTGCACGGCCTAACGATGCCCCCAGTTACTATGAAACCGGCCTGCTCCTGGCGGCCACCAAACCCGAGTCAGCCATCGCATACCTGACGCGTGCCGCCGAGCTGGATGCATCCCGGTCCGCGGCTGCAGCGGAAATCGAGCGTCGGGTGAATACCGCCCGCCTGATCGGCGAGCCGGCCTACACGTATATGTCCACCGGTCGCGTGTTGGCCTCCCTCGGCGAGTGGGATTTGGCCTCCGAGGCATTCCGCCAGGCGGCCGTTCTGCGCTCTGATTACGCCGAAGCATGGGCCTATTGGGGCGAGGCCCGCCAACACACCGGGGATGGCTTGGACGATGCCGGTCTCATCTTGTCCGATCTCCAAAGGGCCTGGCGGCTGTCGCCCGACTCGCTGGCTGCCAACCTGTTCCTGGCCTTTTATTGGCGGCGCCAGCAAGAGTATGACCGCTCCCTGGCCTACCTGTATTTCACTGCCGGCCTCGACCCCGCCAATCCCGCCGTCCAGGTCGAGATCGGAAATACCCTGGCCGAGCAGGGCAACCTGCCAGCCGCCGAAGCCTGTTTCCTGAAAGCCATCGAAATTGCGCCCCAGGATGTCGTTTACTGGCGCATGTTAGCGCAGTTCTCACTGCAACACCAAATCCAGGTGCGCCAGTTGGCGTTGTATGCCTCCCGGCAGGCAGTCATCCTGGCCCCCGATGATCCGATCTCCCTTGATTTGATGGGCCAGACCCTGCTCATGCTCGAAGATTATTTGAACGCCGAGCGTTTCATCCTGCGGGCGCTGGCGATCCATCCCAATTACGCCCCGGCGCGCCTCCATCTCGGGCAGGTTTACCTGTTTTTCGGTGACAGCCTCCACGCGCGCGATCAATTGACGATGGCACAGGCGCTCGCCCCTGGTACCCCTACCGCCGACCTGGCTCGCAGGTTGCTGCGGCGGTATTTTCCATAAAGGAATTTGCCAGCCTGCGTATATCGGCTCGTAGTGACGGCTTTAGCCGTCCATCGGCTGGGAGCGATTAAAGTCGCTTCGACGAAATTGAATTTGGAGCAATCTCACTGCGGACGCGGAGAAAAACGATGAGAATGATAAAACCTGCATTGCAATGGACACTCCCGATCATCGCGATTAGCGTTGTGCTGCTTTTGGCCTGGGCCTTTGTCCGCCCGGGGGATGCCTCCGCCTCGCCACGCGACGGAACCCCGGCGGCCTTCATGCCGGTTATTCTCCGGCAGGGAACACCTACAGCGACAGTCACCCTCACCCCCGCGCCAACTGCGACCGTCACGCCCACGCCCACGCCCACCACCCCGCCTGCAGCCGGTTGGCTGGGATACATCAATTCGCTGCGCGCCCTGGGCGATCTGCCTGCGCTCACCGAAAACACCAGTTGGGGCAACGGCTGCTGGCTGCACTCACGCTACATGGTCAAGAATGATGTGATCCAGCACTCGGAGGATTCCGGCAATCCCTGGTACACTGCCGAAGGCCAGGCCGCCGCGCAGAACAGCGATCTATCGGTGAGCAGCAGCACCGGGATGACCGACGAAGATGCCATCGACTCGTGGATGAGCGGCCCATTTCACGGCGTGGGCATCCTCGACCCGGCGCTGGCGGTTTCCGGGTTTGGCGCTTACCGTGAGGCCGACGGCGGCTGGCAAACCGGGGCCTGCCTCGACGTGCTGCGCGGCCTGGGCAGCGTCCCGCCGTCGGTCACTTTTCCGGTGAAATGGCCGGGCGACGGGGAAATCATGCCCTATTCAGCGTTCTGGGGCGGCGAATCCCCCAACCCGCTGAGCAGCTGTTCGGGGTACAGCGCCCCCAGCGGCCCGCCGATTTACCTGATGATCGGCTCGGGGAGCCTCACCCCCAGCGTGACAGCGCATTCCTTCCAGCAGGGCAGCACGCCGCTCGATCACTGCATCTTCGACGAAACCAGTTACACCAACCCCAGCGGCTCGGACCAAAACCTGGGACGGGCGGTATTGAATATGCGCGATGCCATCATCATGCCGCGCGCCGCCCTGACCCCCGGCGCGACCTACACCGTCTCGATCACGACCAACGGGCAAACTTACACCTGGTCGTTCATTGTGTCGGATGATGCGCGGGTTCTGGACGGTAATGTCCGGCTTCGGTGATCTCTGACGATGTCTGAATGCCTTTTTAAAACGCGAATGGCGCGAATGGGCAAATTTCGCGAATGTACAAAAATTCGCGTCATTCGCCCAATTGGCGTAATTTGCGTCGAAGATTGCCTATCATAAACGAAAATAAACCGGTGGATTCACCAGCCAATGAAATTCTCTCCCTGATTGATGAAAGCCGCACGCTGGAGCGCGCCGGGGAGATAGCCGCGTCCATCCAGCGGGCGAAGCAGGCGCAGCAGTTGGCGCAAGCCGCGGGGGATGCCGAGAGTGAGGCTACCGCGCTGAACGCCCTGGCTTACGCGCACATCCGGCTGGGACATTACGAACAGGCAAGAGAACTCTGCGACCAGGCGCTGGCGCTGGCTGGGCCAGAATCCACCGCCCGCGCCGACGCGCTGCTCGACGTGGGCATCTGCGCCGGCGAGACCGACGATTTGGCCGCCTCGGAGCAGTTCACCCAGCAGGCGGTTGACCTGAGCCGTCAAATTGGCTACGACCGCGTGCTCGTGCGCGGCCTGCACGCCCTCTCGTGCGGAATTTACATGCCGCGCGGCCAGTTTGCCCTCTCGTTAGCCGCAGACGAAGAGTCGCTCAAGATTGCCCGGTCACGCGGGATGCCGGAGATGGCCTGGGGGCCGCTGCTCACCATGAGCTGGGTGTACTGGCTCACCGGGCAGCGTCAGCCCGCCGAAAGCCGGTTGGCGGAACTCCACGAGGCAGTTTCGCCCGGCTCGCTGGGAGATGGATACTGGCATTTCATCCAGGCCAGCCTGGCGCTCGAAGATGGCGACACTGCAACAGCCCGCGATTGGTTCGCGAAAACCCTGTCTATTGCCGAAGCCAACGGCATCGCCGAGAACCGCTTCCTGGCCCGCCTGGGGATGAGCCGCCTGAGCCGGGCGGCGGGCGATAACCCGTCAGCAGTCGCCTGGGCTGCCGATGCGCTGGCAATTGTCGAGCGAACCGGGTACCACCATTTGCAGGGTGAGGCGCTGATCGAGCGCGCCCGCGCCGCCTGGGCGCTGGGTGATCTTCCCGCCGCCGAAGCGGATCTGCGCGCCGCCATCGAGCGGCTGGCTCCCTTGCGGCTCGATTTCGACCGGGCCATCGCGCTCCTGCTCCTGGCAGCGCTTTTCCATCAACAGGGCCATCCTGGGGCCGCCGACGCCTGGCGGGAGGCCGCCTCCCGATTGGCGCAGGGGGGATTCGTCTTTCTCGCAGACCGAGAGCGATCGTTGGTTTTCCCGCTGATTGTGGCTGGCCTCGATAGTCGAGACAAATCTGTGGCGAGCGTCAGCGTCAGCTTGTTGGATCATCTTCAACAGGTTCCCGCGCCGCCGATGAGGATCGTCACGCTCGGAGGCTGGCAGGTGCGAGTGGGAGCGCGGTCTCTCGAAAAACAGGCTCTCCGCCAACGGAGATCGGGGGAGCTGCTCGGTTTGCTGCTGACCAGCCCGGGGAGGTCGTTGTCATTCGATCAGGTTGCCGATGTGTTGTGGCCCGAAAAAAGCTCATCGGCGGCGCAGGCGCTTTTCCATCACGCCACCTCTACGCTGCGGCGGGCGCTCGAACCCGACCTGCCGGAGAAATTCCCCTCGCGCTACCTGGAAGTCAGCGAGGGGCAGGTGACTCTCCGGTTACCGCCCGCCTCGACGGTGGATTTCGAAACTTTCGAGGCTCGCTACCGCCAGCGGGATTGGGCGGCGGCGCTGGCCGCTTACAGCGGTGAATTCCTCCCCGAATATCGTTACGCCGACTGGGCGGTGGCGCTGCGCCAGCGGCTGGCGCAATGGTGCCAGCACGCTTTGCTGGCCGTGGCCGAGGCGGCTTTCGAGAAAGGCCATTTCCAGGAATCGCTCGAGGCCTGCCAGAAAGTGCTGGCGCTCGAACCCTGGCAGGAGCAGGCAGCGCTGCTCGGGATGCGCGCCTGCCTGGGGTTGGAGAATCGCTCGGGGGCTTTACGTTTGTATAAAACATTGGAGAAATCCCTGCGGGATGATTTGGGGGTCGAGCCGCAGGATGCGCTGCAAACGCTGTATCAATCTCTGTTGAAGCGATAACGGCTCAGCCTTCGCGCCCCCACCCCGGCCCTCCCCCTCCGGGGGAGGGAGAAAGACCGGAAATTGGGGTAGTGTGGGCAGCGAAGCTGCCCACACTACCCCAATTTCCGGGTTCTCCCTTTTTTTGGAATAGACGATTGCGGGTGAAAGCGAGCGTTTTTGTAAGTCTCGTGGCAGTTCGATTGTGTATAACGGGGGTGTTGAACAGGAGGCCCATGCGCACAATTCAAGTCTTTATCCTGCGATTGCTGGTGGATACCGAAAACCCCGAGACATTGCGGGGTGTCTTGCAGCCTGTGGCTGAGGGCGCTCCGCAGCCGTTTGCAAATGAACAGGCGCTTTTGGATTTGCTGCATGGCATGTTAAACCCTGAAGTCGAAAAGGAGAAGTCTCGATGAAATTCAAATCTATCCTGGTTTTCTTATTGGTCGTGGGAGTGCTCTGTGCCTCGGTCATGGCGAACCAGCCGAGAGCGGTTTTGGCTGGCACGTTGGGTTCGGCCGGTCAGGAACAACGGGGGCGTTCGGTCCAGGCTGACACGCCCAATCTAATCAAAGATATCAATCCCGAAGGTTCAGCCATCCCGTATCAATTCGACAAGACCCAGATGATCAGTATAGGCAATGTGGTTTATTTCAGCGCCATAGGCGACGAGCGCTCGGTCGAGTTATGGAAAAGCGACGGTTCTTCGAGCGGCACCGTGATAGTCAAAGACATCCACCCCACCGATGCCTCCTGGCCGACCAGCTTCGCCAACCTGAACGGCGAGTTGTTCTTCGTCGCCGATGACGGCGTGCATGGCAAGGAAATCTGGAAGAGCGACGGCACCGAAGCCGGCACCCAGATCGTCAAAGACATCTACCCGGGCGGCGGTTCGTCCCAACTTGGCACCCCAAGTGTCTTGACGGCCTCCGGAAGCAGCGTGTACTTTTCCGCCAACGACGGTGTTCATGCCTACGAGCTGTGGAAAAGCGATGGCACGGTGACCGGCACCTTGATGGTCAAGGAAATTACCCCTGGCGGCGATTTGGCGTGGCCTTACCAATACCAGTATGGTATGACTGACCTCAACGGCAAGCTGCTTTTCTCCAATTTCGGGGGCACTTCGCAATATGATTGGGATCTGTGGGTCAGCGACGGTACGCTCACAGGCACCGTGATGCTCAAAGATTTCTATGGCTCGATGCTGGAAAACCTGACCGTAATGGGCGACCATCTCTACTTCACGGTTTATGATGATCCCTATGGCACCGAATTGTGGAAAACCGACGGCACGGTCGTTGGAACTGTGATGGTCAAGAATATCAACCCTGGCTACAACGATGGCTCTGACCCGGCCAACCTGATTGCGATCAACGGCACGCTGTTTTTCTCTGCCAACGATGGCACGCATGGCTCCGAGTTGTGGAAAAGCGATGGGACGGCTGACGGGACTGTCATGGTTGCAGAAATAAACGCCTCCGGGGGGAGCTTTGACGCCGGCTGTGGCAATCCTCCTTGTGCGGCGAATGTAAACGGAACCCTGTTTTTCGCTGCCAATGATGGCGTCAACGGTCTCGAGCTGTGGAAAAGCGACGGCACGCTCGAAGGCACCCTGCTGGTCAAAAATTTGCGTTCAGGAGCAGGGGATGGCAACCCCGGGCTGATGATCCCGGCCGCGGGCAAGCTCTTCCTTGTCGTGCCCAACGACATCGGCGACGGGCTGTGGGTGAGCGATGGCACTTCCGAGGGAACGCTGATGCTCAAAAATTTCACTGGCGATGCCCCGGCGCGGCTGACGGTCGCTGGCGACAGGCTGTTCTTCGCCGCCGACGATGAAAGCGGGATTGGCAAAGAACTGTGGGGGGTATTCCTCGGCGAGATGCGATACATCTTCCTGCCATTAATACGGCGATGAGTGCCCCGACACTTCTCCTTTCCAGATGTTTCTGCCAATGATCGTTCGACCGGAAAACATATTACGATAGCACACGACAAGTCAGCAGGTTTCGTTGTATCAATGGGCAGAGAAATCCCAGTGGTTACCGGGGTTTCTCGATTTATACGGCAGTAGCGATAAGCGTTAACTTATCGCCGGAATTTATTGACTAAAAATCCTTCGCCGCCGTTTGCTATAATTCAAGCATGAGCGAATCCCAATCGGTCGCGATGCTAATCGAGGAAAGTCTGGCCCTGGAACGAGCGGGCGAGCTTGCAGCAGCTTTACAGAAAGCGCGCCAGGCCGTCGAGCTGGCGAAATACTCTGGCGACCCGGCCAGCCAGGCTGCGGCGCTCAATTGCGAGGGATATATTTATTTCCGCGGCGGCGAGTTTGCCGCGGCGCGCCGCCTGGCCGAGGAAGCTCTGAAACTGGCCCCTCCTGAAAGCATCATCCTGACGGATATCTTGTTGTTGTTGGGCATTTGCGCCACCGAAACGGACGATCTGGCTGGCGGCGAAATCTATTACCGTCGCGCCATCAACCTGGCACGCTTACAAGGTTACGACCGCGCCTTGACGCGCAGCCTGCACAACCTTTCGGCGGGTATCTACACCCCACACGGCCAGTTCGACCTGGCCATCGCTTCCGACGAGGAAGCAATACGTATTGCACAGGCGCGCGGCATGCCTCAGGCAACGATCTACCCGCGCCTCACGCTGACCATCAACTATTTACGGATCGGGCAACTAGACCGGGCGCGCGCCGTCACCACCGAATTGGCCGCGCAGGTCACACCCGGCTCTTTGCCCGAAGGCTATGTCCATTACCTGCAAGGGGAGCTGGCTTTTTATGATGATCAGGCTTTGGATCAGGCGCTGGAGGCCTACCACCGCGCCCGGTCGCTGGCCGAGAGCGTGGGCGATCCGGGATTGGCGATCGAGTCTCGATTGGGGCTTAGCCGCGGCCTGCGTGCGGCCGGCAACCTGGCCGCCGCCCTCCAATGGGCCAAAGACGCCGTCACCATTGCCAGCCATACCAATGGTCTCTATGCTTACTGTATGGCGCTGGTCGAGCGCGGCCGGGTGGCCTTGGAGCAGCACGACTTGCCCACCGCTGAAACCGATCTGCGCCAGGCCATCGCCGCTGGGGAGCGCTGCCAGGCTAATTTTCTCCTGGCGCACGCCTGGCTGCTGTTGGCTGATCTGCTATATATCCAGAGCCATCCCGAAGCCCGCCAGGCCTGGCAAGACGCGGCCCACCGGATAATAGACGGCGGCTATGCATTTCTGCTGGAGCAGGAGCGGGCGCTGGCATTCCCACTGGTGGCGGCCTACCTGAGTGATCCCAATTCCGACATAGCGGCGCTCAGTGCGGCGTTACTGGGCCAACTGATGCGGCTGTCTCCTCCTACGCTGCGCATCCAACTGCTGGGCGGGCTGCAAGTCTGGCAAGGCAAGCGTCCAATTGCCAAACAAGCCTTGCGCCAGCGCCGAGCGGGAGAATTGTTTGGCCTGTTACTGACCTCCCCCGGACGCGCCCTCACCGCCGAGCAGGCAGCCGAAGCGCTCTCGCCGGATAAACCTCCCGAAGTTGCCGAAAGCGTGGTGCATCACGCCACATCGGAACTGCGCCGCGCCCTCGAACCTGAGTTGCCCGACCGCCGTTTCCCATCCCGCTACCTCGAAGTGACCGATCGCCTCATCAGTCTGCGTCTCCCACCCGATTCTTGGCTGGACGTTGAAGCCTTCGAGCAGGCGGCGCGGGCGCGGGATTGGGAGCAAGCACTGGCTTTGTATGCTGGCGATTTCTTGCCTGAATACCGTTATGCCGAGTGGGCAATAGCCTGGCGAGAACGGCTAGCGGAGAATTTCCACGCAATCCTGTTCGCACTGGCAGAGGCGCGCCTGGCAAGCGGCAATTGGGCAGAGGCATTGGATTTCGCTCGGCGGCTGATCGCCCTCGACCCATGGCATGAGGAGGGGGTGATGGCGGCGATGCGCGCCTGCCAGGGCTTGAACGATCTCAGCGGGGCGCGTCGATACTACAAACGTCTGGAAAAAACGTTATGGGAAGAGCTGGGGGTCGAACCGCAGGAAAAGCTACAATCGCTCTACCGCTCGTTGGACAAGCGGTTTAAATAAAATCTCCTTCAGCCAGGAAAATCCCGGAAATTTCCGGGATTTTTTCGTTTTTAGGCCAATTTCGGCAATCAAATGGCAATCGCTTTGGCTAAACTCTATTCATACATGAGGATTCCTATGCGCCTTCACAAAACTTACATACTGCGTCTGCTGATTGACAAACAAGCCTCCGGCCAAACCCCAGAACTGCACGGGGCGCTTCAGGCTCTCGAAGACTCGCAGAATTACCCGTTTAAATCCGGGCAGGCGCTGCTGGGCCTCCTGCAAACCTTGATCCGCGGAAATACAGAAAAAGAGATGTCTAGTCCGATTTCACGCCAGGAGGAAGAATCATGAAACTCAAGTTTCTATCTATCTTGTCCGCGATCCTGATGATGCTGCTGGCTGCCAACCCGGCGCTGGCAGCGGCCACAACCACAACCTTGTACGTTGCCCCCGGCGGCGACTGCGCCGGCCACAGCCCCTGCTATGCCGCCATCCAGGCCGCCGTGGATGCGGCATCCGGCGGTGACACCATCCTGGTGGCTGAAGGCGCCTATACCGGCGTGAGCGCACACGGCGGCCACACCCAGGTGGTGTATCTGAACAAAAGCATCACCATCCGGGGAGGGTACACCACCGCCTACACCGAGCCGCCCGACCCCGTCGCCCGCCCAACCACGCTGGACGCCCAAGGCCAGGGGCGCGTCGTCTATATCCCCTATATCGGCGGTTACGCCAGGGTGACGTTGGAGGGGCTGCGCCTGACCGCGGGAAATGCCATACTTGGCGATTCTGGCTCTAAAACCGGCGGCGGCATTCGGGCAGATGGCGTTAGCGGCGACCGGGTCACCATCCGCAACTGCTGGATCGGCAGCAACACGGCCGAGGAAGGCGGGGCTGGCGGCATTGCCTTCGATTTCACCGAGCTTGACCTCGTCGCCAGCACAGTGATCAGCAACACCGGTACCGGCGTGATCCTGTGGCAGTCTGATTCCCCGCTTATCTCCGGCAATACCATCGCTGGCAACAGCGCCGGGGGCGTCACCGTGCTCGACGCGGAGTATGGCGACGGCCTGTCCATTCAGGGAAATTCGTTCACCAACAACGCTGGCAACGGTATCTACATGACTGACATCAGCAGTGACGGCGGCAACGATCTCATATCGGACAACACCTTTAACGGGAACAATCGCGGTCTGTATGCCAAATCCATCTATGATACCACCCTGCATATCAACAACACATTCCACGGCAATACGAACAGCAATAATTGCTTCGCAAGTTGGGATGTCTACGGCGGCGGTATATGGCTGCAAGGGGGCAACGCCGAGGTGATCAACAACACCTTCACCGAGAACTATGCCTGTTACGGAGGCGGCCTTTCCGTGAGCAATGGCGGCGGCAATGCCGTGCTGATAGAGGGCAACACCTTTCTAGCCAACTCAGCCAGAATGGGTGGGGCTATCCACCTGGAGGGGGAGGGCAACGCGACGAATGTTCAGGGCAACCTCATCTCAGGCAACCAGGCACGCGACGCTGGCGGCCTGTCTATAGATGTCGGGGCGCGGCCAACGGTGCGGCGCAATGTGGTGACCGGCAACCAGGCGACCAGTGTGGCCGGCGGCCTCTACTGCGGCTCCTGCACGGTAACGCTGGAACAAAACCAGATCATTGACAACAGCGCCGTCACCGGCGGGGGTCTCTATTTCGGCTGGCCGGCATTCCTCATCACGCAAACTGTCTCCACCCTGACCAACAACTTAATCGCCGACAATTCGGCAGCAACGGCCAGCGGGGTGATGATCAGTAGCGGCAACGTGGTTATGATCCACAATACCATCGCAAACAACCTCGGCGGCGCCGGGGTTCACGTAGTACGCGACCTGCCAGCCAGCGTTGTGTTGACCAACACGATCATCGTCAGCAACACTGTGGGCATCCGCCTCGTCAGCGGCAGCGCATCGCTGGAGGGCACCCTGTGGGGCAGCGAAGAATGGGCCAATGGGCAAGATTGGATCGGGGCTGTGGTCACCGGCACTGTCAATCTGTGGGGCGACCCTGGTTTTGTCGCCCCCGCCAGCGGCGACTATCACATCAACGGGGATTCAGCCGCCCGGGATCAGGGCATTCAGGCCGGTGTGCTAACCGATATTGATGGCGACCGGCGTCCCACAGGCCCAGCGCCCGACTTGGGCGCTGACGAATGGGCTTTGCATATCTATCTTCCCCTGGTCAATAGATTCTCCGTCACCCCAGGCGTAAATCATGAAAACTAAAACCCTTACCATCTTCTTTGTAACCATTTTAAGCCTGCTGGTGGCGGGTTTTGCTCTGCTGGCAGCTCGCCCGGCTCAGGCTGCCTGGCCCGCGCTATTCGCCGGACAGCCATTTGCTGAGGATGAGATTACTGGCGTGACGGAAGTCGAAACCGTAACGACCTTTATTCTCAGCAATGAGGCCCCGGGCCATCTCGTGGATCATCTGATTGCCCTGGGGCACGGTGATGATACCCTGTTCGAGGTGTTGAGCTATCTCAAGTCCCAGTCTGGCGGGATCATCTCGGATGAGTGGTACAACCAGCTAGCCGCCTCGCTGCCTGGGAGCGAGGTGTTTACTGCCCGCTTGAGCAATTATTCGGGTTTGGTTGGGGGGATCGAGATCGCCGCGGATGGCACTATCAGTATTCCGAGCGTCGAGGGAAGCGACTATTACCATGCGCTAGGTTATGATACTCGGCACAGCCAGGATTGGCAGTTTATCTTCACCAACGCTAAGGATGTCGCCCATTACATCTACACCCATACCAACGAATATGGCGGCGGCGGAACCCGCGACTATTACGCTTTTGCCATCGCCTGGCGGGAGGCGTGCGTCTACCTGCCGCTGGTGAGGCGCTGAAAAGATGCACAAGAGAACCTAACCACATAAATGTGATGATGATTGGCCTGAGGAGAATGCTGCCATGAAAAACAGAAACTTATCACTATTGCTTTTTGCCTGCTTGGGGTTGACCTTGAGCGCACTGTCGCTGTTGGGTTTCCGGTCAGTTGCAGCGAAGTCCCCGGAAAAGCGCTTTATCTCCTCGCAGTCGCTAGACAGCGCCACAGACGCGTTGGAGTCATTCCCTCCCGGCTGGGAGTATCAATGCGCCAATTGCCCCTTCTACATCGCGCTCACCAGCAACCGCAACCTGCGCGTGGACAGCCAGGGCCGCCTGCATGTGGCCTTTGGCAGATATGTCATGTATTACGGCGTGTTCGATGGAGGCGGCTGGCAGTTCGATGTGGTGGACAATGAAGCGCCCCTGGGAAATTATTCCTCGCTGGCAGTGGACGCAGATGGAAACCCGCACGTTGCCTACCGCACCAATTATTCAAAGGCGGTTTACTATGCCTATAAGGATACTAACGGCTGGCGCCGCGAGCTGGTGGACAACAGCAACACTGACGTTTACGATAACGGCGGATTCACCAGCATCGAAATTGATCCGCAAGGCCGCCCGCATATCCTGTTCCGCGGCTATGTTGACAATGACATCCAGCCCCTCATGCACGCCTATCGCGACGGCAGCGGCTGGCACAAAGAAACCGTGGACGCCAACGGCAACATGGGTATGTTCAACTCAATTGCCATTGATGCGGATGGCTACTTGCACGCCAGTTACGTTGACCAGACCAATTACGAGGGCGATCTTTCGCGGGTCTTATATGCTTACCAGGATGCCGGCGGGTGGCATTATGAGGTGGTGGAGGACGCTATCAATGACAATAACGCCAATAACTACGGAGGCAGCTCGATTACTCTGACCTCGGGTGGGCAGCCAATCATCGCCTATTATTACCATTTCCCGGATGGAACAACGAGTGTCCGCCTGGCCCGCCGCCAACCGGATGGTGAATGGTTGAAGGAGGATCCCTATATCGGGAGCATAGGAGGCTGGTTCCCATCGCTGGTGCTGGACGGGAGCGATTATCCTCATATCCTGCACGCCGGTCACTACGAAGGCTACTGGCAAACTGTGTTCCACACCTACCAGGCCGCTGACGGCTGGCATTTCGACGTGGTGGATCCGATGAACTGGAACGCCGACTGTCTTTCCGCAGCCCAGGATGCAGACGGCAACCTGTACGCCTTCTACAAGGCCACTGACAACAATAACGTGGATGATATACCGGGTAACAATTTGGTGCTCGCCACCCTGCAAATAACAGCCACTGGTTGGATCACGGATATCGTTGCACCCTACGGCTCGGCGGGTGATTTCAGCGGGTTGGTCATGGATGCTGACGATCATCCCCACATCATCAGCCAGGATGGAGGAAATAGCGAGGATGTCCGTTACACTTTCTGGGACGGCGCGGCTTGGCATGATGAGCTGGCAGCCCTGGATGCACGGGGGAATTTGAACAGTTACGCGATCTCTGCCCTGGCGCTGGATGCGGAAGGAAATCCGCGCATCACCTACGTGAATGATTACCAGGAATGGATGGCTTACGGCTACCGCGACGAAACCGGCTGGCATTTCGAGCACATACCGGGGATTTTTCGAACCTCTTTCGCATTGGGCATTGGGCCGGATGGCTACCCGCGCATCGCCTATGCGGAAGGCCCCCTGGGCTTTGCCTACAAAGATGGGTTAGGCTGGCATACGGAGGTACTCAGTACCACTTCAGCAGGAGAGCTTTCTATGCAATTGGATACCGATGGGCATGCTCACCTGTCCTTCAATGCCAGCAGCAAGCTGTGGTATG
>DYIZ01000185.1 GCA_020723385.1 Candidatus Aquidulcis sp. | reverse complement strand
GTTGTTATCTCATGTTACCCGTACTCGCCCCTGTAACATCACAACTCAGTGCCAATATCTGGTAGTGTGAAATCTTCCTCAGGGGTTTGGAATATTTGATCATTGTTTTGGTTGACACCACTCCGCATGGCTTCGCGGATATATGATGCCAGGCAACCATGTGGGGCCGCGAGAACCAGCTCGATCAGGCTATCATCGCGGCCGCGTTTGAAGGTCAAGTGGACCAAAAGGGTTAGCGTACCGTCATGGCGTTCAATGAGCGTTGCCATAACACCCCCATTTCCATAAGCCGATAGCGTTAGCATTTATCGGGTCCTGAGGCCAGTGAATCGCCGCGCCTTTTGCGGCTAACGCATTCCTGAGGATATCACCCAAAACCAGGCTGCCACCTCCTGTTGGGATTACAGCAGTGAACCGGCGTAAGCTGGGCCAGGTTTGCTCGACCACACCCATCACCTCACCCAGCCAACTTTCTAACTGGTCACGGGATGGCTTGAGCCGGCCACAACGAAGATCATAATCCACCTCAGCCAGATCGCGACCGCCGCCATCTAACAAGTGCAACAAACGCCGGACGCCGACTTTTCCACCACCAACGAAACGGGGTGAAACCCGTCCTGACTGGATAGCATACAGATCAAGTGTATTCTCACCCAGATCAAGAACAGCTATATCAGCTTGGGCGCTTCCTTTGCGAAGTTGTAGAGCTTCGTTGATTGCCCAATCGGCATAAGCGCCTACAGGTTGTGGTAAAACCTTCAGACGATGGATGCTCAGATGATAAGAGGCGCCATTGACCGAGAAATGATGATCGCCTTTGTAAGTCTTCAAACCGCTCATAACGGCTTCGGCCTGTATTTCATCCTGAAGCAATGGTACTGGCAATCCAACAATCAGCCATTCAACACAGGTTTCTTCTTGGGGTAGCAAGCCAGCTAAGGCAGCATAGAAAAGTGTACGCCGTTCGGGTGAGGTCAGGGCAGTAAAATCCTGGCTGCTCATCGGATCGCTCCAGTTCCAGGCACTTGGCCCAGCAATATAATGGTGGTTTTCGAATTCGACTTCGATGGCCTGCTGCGCCATACGCATCCCGATCGCTGCCAGCCCAAGCGAGCGAGACCGAGCTACGACCGATTGGAGAGCCGTTACATGACCATCTAAACAAACTTTCGTATTCCCGTAACCGGGATCCAAGGCAATCACTTGAGTTGTAAACATCAGGTTCTCCTTTACTTTGGATCAATTGAATAGGATCCAGATCGCGTAGCGCGACCTAGATCCGGTGAATTGGTTATCCTTCAGCGAAATTGCCTGCGAATCGCCGCCCTTGGGTAAAATGTGGGATATCTTCCGCACGTGCAATTCACGTGCAATTGGTATGGAAAATGTGTAAAAAGTGGACGCAGTAGACGGTTTTACCCCCTATATATAGCACCACATAGATATAGATGCACCACATATACGGCATGGATTTAACCCCGATAAACTCTTAATCAGTTGGTTACAGGTTCAAGTCCTGTATGGGTCACCAAAACACCCCCATATATGGGGGTATATCCCTAAAAACGGCACTCGCCCCCAGGAAATCACCCCCGGGGGCGAGTGCCGTGTGCAATCCGTGTGCAATCAGCTTTTGCCCCGTGACTCCAGCAACACAGGCGACGTAATCTCGTCCATCAGCTTCGCAATCTCCCCTTGCATGTTCGGGATGTAGTGCGCATACTTCGTTTGCAGCAGCGCCTTGGTCACCACATTTGGGCCGACCCTGATGGGATTGAGGCGTGAGGCGGGCTTCGCCGACCCGGGTAACATCACGGTTGTCAAGAATGGCTGGCAGACACAAGGCATAGAATCTATCGGTGCGACGTGGGCCATCACACCCACGACGAGCACGGGATTCAGTCTCACGCTGCAGCTCTGTTTCACCCCGGTGGAACTGGGCAGCTTGAACGAAGCCGATCTACGCTTCTGGCGCTACAGCGGCGGCGCCTGGATGCCGGTTGGCGGCGCTCCCACCCTGTCCACCAGCAACGGCATTCGCAGCGCCACGTTGACCGGCGTCACCGCCTTGAGCGCCTGGACGCTCGCCACGGCGTCTCCTACTGCCGTGACGTTGCGCGGGCTATCGGCGCATTCTGATGCACTGCATCCTGTGACGAGTCCGGCCAGCGCCCTGGTCATCGCGCTCCTGGTGGTCAGCCTGATCGGGCTATTCTGGACACGCCGACCCGGCCGCGGTTGACTTCTGCGGAGTTGTTGGGGGTGATTGCAGGCGATCAGCAACCCGGCGGGCGCTCGCATCATCGCACTGCACGGCAACCAGGAACTCGTCGCCCGAAAAATACCGTAAGACGAGCGCCAGAAGCGGCGCAGGCTGGCGCACACGAGAGTGTTCGCGCCTTCGTAACCATGTTCTTCGTTGACCCGCCCAAACCGGTCGAGGTCAGCAAACACGAACCGGTAGCCCAGGGCAGCCAGGATGGGCTGGAGCAGCGTGAACGGGTCGCGCTTCCAGAAGTGATAGGTCCCATCCCGAAGCAGCCTGGCCTCCTTTCATGTCAGTTTGCCAATAGACGCGATACGATTGGGAAGTCCATGATCACGCATCGGGCGGTCCCATTTGGTTACTCGCCTCGCAGCCGATCAATTTAACCTGCATCAGCCATTATTCCTGTGAGCCAAGTAGGACTAATAGCCTCTTGAACGGCGATTCTCGGTTAGCTATAATTTTTGGCAACCCCCAAGGAGGTTCACCGTGTCAGGCTACACCCGAAATTTTCGTTGGATCGCTGTCCTGATGTTCTTGTCAGTCGGGCCAATCTTGCCTGGCGTAGACATAGCGCCTACCCCACGGGATCGAGCGACCTATTATGTTTCCAGCTCATTTGGCGACGACAGCAATAACGGTCTTTCCGAAGGCGAGCCGTTTGCTACCGTCAGCAGGGTCAACGATCTGGATTTACAACCCGGCGATCGTGTGCTGTTTCACTGCGGGGATGTGTGGCGTGCTGACCCGTTGGTGATCACCCGATCGGGGAGCAGCGAACAGCCGATCACGTTTGGCGCCTACCCAATTGATTGCGAGGACAAGCCGGTGCTCTCGGGAGCGCAGCCTATCTCTGGGTGGAGCGTTTACGACACAAACATCTACCAGGCGAATTTATCGGCTGAAATGAATGCCGGCAAATTCGGTTACGGTATCAACCAGCTTTTCCGCAACGGCGAGCGCCTGACCCTGGGCCGTTGGCCAAACCTCGACGCTGGCGACGGCGGTTATTCGACAATCGAAGTCCAGCCTTCCGATGCCCAGATCACCGACGATGCACTGCCTGCCGGGGATTGGGGCGGGGCGGTCGCGCATATCCGTGGGATGCGCTGGTACATCCTCAACCGCCAGGTCACCGGCAGCACCGGGACGACGCTGACCGTAGGAGCTGGGCTTGACTGCTGGGGCGGGTGCAGCGGCTGGGGCTACTTTCTCAATAATCACTTGCGCACGCTGGACCAGGAGGGTGAATGGTTCTACGATGCCAGCGCCCATCGGGTGTACCTGTATACCACCGGGGGCGCGCCCGCCGATGGCCAGGTCGAAGGCTCAGTGATCCTGAAGGATGACGATCGCTCGTGGGGAGCGGTGCAGCTCGGCGAGGATTACTGGGACTCGATTGCCTATGTCACGGTGGAAAATCTTGCTATCCGGGAATGGTTCCGCCACGGCATCACCACACCGACCAACCTGCATCCCTACGAAAATCACGATGTGACCTTGCGAAACAACGCCATCACCGATTTGGACGGGATCGGGATCAACCTGGCAACCTGGGTGTGGGATGCTGGCGATGGGCGGCCGAGCGGCTGGCGCGGCGGGTATAACCTCACCGTCAGCGGCAACACCATTGAACGCGCCAACAGCATGGGCATTAACACTTATTCGCGCAACTCTGTGTTCAACGGAAACATCCTTCGAGATGTTGGGCGCATCGAAAACCTGGGGGCAGATGGCATGGGCTGCGATTTCGATGACGGCGGAGGACAATGCACCGAAGATGGCGATGGTATTCGGATCAAGGTAGATCAACCCAACGACACCGCCAGCTTCAATACATTTTTAGAAAATCGCCTGGAGCGTATTGCCTACAACGGCATTGATGTCTTTGGGCATGACAACGCGTTCGAGCACAACGTCATCCTCCAGGCCTGTATCAGCAAAGGAGATTGTGGAGGCGTGCGCACCTTCGGACGGGAAAGCCTCTCGCAGACGCCGGTTTACAACCTGGAATTCGAGGGAAATCTCATCCTCGATACGCTCGGCAATACCGATGGCTGCCGAAGCGACTTTGACCCACTGTTTGGTTTCGGTCTATATGTTGACAATTATTCACGGGATATCACCCTCAGCGGCAATGCCGTCATCAGCGCCACTGCGACCGGCGTCCTATTCCAGAATTCCACCGGCAGCGTCACCGGCAATACCATCTACAACAACGGTTACGCCTACGATTGGGCGGCGCAAGTGTGGGTGACCGGCGCGCCGTCCGCCATCAGCAGCCATGCCGGGAATATCTTGTACAGCCTAAATCCAAACGGCTGGACGCTGTCGTTGGAAGAACTCGGCGTGTTCGGGGCATCGGATCAAAACCGTTTTTTCAACCCCTATCGAGCCGATCACATCCACGCCAGTGGGAACAAATCACTGGTTGCCTGGCAAGCCTACAGCGGAAGGGATGCCGCTTCTAAAGAGGCCTGGTTCAGCCTTTCTCCCTCCGACGAACCCAACTCGCACATTTTCATCAACGATACACCGCAAAACAAAATCGTTGACCTGGCCAATCGTCTTTACCTCGATCTCGAACAACTGCCGGTGTCCGGCAGCCTGACTCTACCGCCCTACTCAGCAGTTGTGCTGATCGAGAATGGCATGGCCCCGCTTACATTGTCAGGCATTCATCCCAATATGATTGCTGTGAACGATGCTGTTGATTTCACGCTTACTGCCTTCGGGATGAGCTTCACCGAAGACAGCGTGGTGCGCTGGAATGGCGATGACCGTCCGACGACCTTCGTCAGCCAGGGCGAATTGCACGCGGCAATCTCCGCCGCGAACGTGAGCATCATCGGAACAATCCCGGTAACCATCTACGATCCTTTGCTCGCGCCAGGTGGTTATGAAACTCCACCGCGTTATTTCTACGTGGTCGAGACAGTTTATCGGGTTTTTCTACCCATAACTCGGAAATAGGGGGGAGAGCCATGCGCAGGCTTAAACCGAATTTCATTCTTCTGTGGATTATTTTGGCCATCGCGATCGCTTTGTCAAGCCGCCCGCCAGCCAGTGGGCAACAGTCAGACGACCTCACGCTCTGGCTGCCATTGGTATTGGTACCGGCGCCAGCCGCCAATCCAATCCACCACGGAATTGCCACCTATTATGACGCCACCGGTGACGGAGCCTGTATGCTTGGGCCATCGCCTCAGGATTTGATGGTTGCAGCAATGAATGCCGAGGAATATGATAACGCTGCGGTTTGCGGGGCTTATGTTCACGTGATCGGCCCCCAGGGCGAGGCCACTGTGCGCATTGTGGACTTATGCCCCGAATGCCAGGCAGGCCACCTCGATCTGAGCCGGGAGGCTTTCGCACTGATCGCTGATCTGCCTCTGGGACGGGTAGACATCACCTGGCAAATAATAAGCCCTGAGATGCCAGGGCCAATAGCCTATCACTTCAAAGATGGCAGCAACCAGTGGTGGACAGCGGTGCAAATTCGTAATCATCGCAACCCGATCGCCAAGCTGGAATATCTTAAAGCGAACGACGAATGGATTGAGGTGCCGCGTACTTCTTATAACTATTTTGTGCAGTCGAATCCAGGCATGGGGCCAGGGCCGTATACGTTTCGGGTCACAGATACCTATGGCAACCTGCTCACCGATAGCGGCATCCCCCACATCGAGAATAATACAGTGAATGGCGCGGCCCAATTCCCGCCAGGGCCGTAGGCGTATCGTTCAGGCCTTAGATAGCCGCGCCCGGAATCGCTGCAATGCCGTTGTTCTCGGCTTTGGAATGACACCCGCGGGACGGGAACGCCTTTCAACCAGCAAATGCGTTGGGACTCGTTCACGGATCTTGCGACAGACGCGCTGACCGCCGCGCCAGAGTGTAGGCTCCACGGTCATTGTCGTTGCGTCGGACCCGATCAAATGCACAGCGCCATCATCAAAATAGAGCGCCGCTTCCAGTTCAGCATATCGCACCGTGAAGTGTAAGCCATCAGGGAAAAGCACGCTCACGCCGTCCGGACCATACACAAGTCGTTCCCTCTGTATTGGCGCATCAATGCTGATGGCATCACGCCCCTTGACGATGGGCACTGACGAAAACGGCGCCCGCTTTCCGAAGCATGACTGGAGGGCCACATTGCTGGGCAAGGCAAATATCGGTGTTTCCCGTATATCACCGGCAAACGCCGAAACGTCGCCTGGGGTGACTGCTGAAAGTTGCGCCTCTCTCACCTCTTGTGGCTCGAACTCGGCGCCAAGAATCCATTCCATAGCTGCAAGTTGAGCATCCATTACAGCACGATCTGTTGGCGGCGGTGCTAGAACACCAGACCTGTGTTTGAGTATCTCGTCACGAGCAGTCTCAACATCAGTCTCATCTACCTCTCCAAGCTCATCGAAGACTTCTCCGAATACCTTGACCAGCTCTGCTCTGTGATCTTTGTGGGAGTCAGCGTAAAGTACCAAGTGCGCCGTATTGGCGTCGAGAGGATCATAGAAAACGGCAGGGGCATAGCTCACAGCTTGCGTCGTGCGAAGCCGCTTATAGAGACGCCTGGATGCAATCACCCTGAAGATTGATGATACATATTTTCTCGGAACTGTAGCGCTTACCGCCACGCCTCCGCAGGCGTCATCCAGGACCCAACTGGGGAATGCCTTTCGAATTGGGGTCAGAGGGGGAATTGGCTGCTTCATCCCATGCGGCAGCCTCAAGCGAAGATCGGCTGGCGGCGGTCCGGACAGCCAAAGAACGGCATTCTCGCTGGTGAAGCGCGCCGCACTGTATTCATGTAGCTGCTCCAAAGTTGCTCTCCGAAATCCAAGTTCAGGCAATCCGATCAAACCATACCCTGCAGCGCCATACCGCCATGTCAGGAGATTCGAGCGGAAATCATATCGTCGCGCAGCATCCTCTGCTGCAAGAATCTGCTTTTCGCCTTCGAGACGTTCACTGGGCAACGAGGTTAGCGCCTCGCAGATACCTGCAAGGAAGCTTGACACTTCCTCCGGCTGCCCAACCGTGGAGAAGCTTGTCACTACCCCGCCGACGAATCCATTATGCTCGTGTGTTATATCACCCATCGCCGAAAGAGCCATGTGCTCGATGAGATGGGTCTGGCCAGCGAAGGCCAAAGTCTCGTCCACTCGCCCTGTTCGAAAGAGCAGTCCAACCCGAAGCGGCGCGGGAGCGTCAACCCATATGGTGGTTACATGGTCTACTTCAGTCCAATGAAGATCAGTCATGGTCATCTTTCTGCTGAGGAGTGGAATAGATAACGGGTTCAGCCTATCATTCAGATAAATTCCGCTGCAATTCTGCGATAGCCGTATCCGCAGTCATCACTCGTCCATAGGTCCCGTTGAGTGCGGCAAGAAAAGCTGTATGCACATCCGATGCGGAAACTATTCGTTCGTTAAGCTTCAGGTCCCGGGTTGCGCAACCATCTTGAATTATCCAACACGCATATCCGAAATCGGCTGCGGCACGCGTCGTCGCGTCGACACACATATGCGTCATCATACCAGCTATCACCAATTGTTCGATGCTTAGCTGCTGTAAGTGCAATGCAAGCATCGTCTCGCGGAAGCTATTGGGATAATGCTTTTGGATGACGTTCTCATTGTCCTGCGGCTTCGCCGAGAGATGAAACTCGGCTCCAGAGGTTTGCGGAATAAAGAATGTCGCTCCAGGACGAATGGATAAATGCTGAACATGAGTGATCGGCAGCCGATGCTGTCGAAAAAAAGACAACAACCGCCCCACCACCTGGCCGGCGTCTTCACTCCCTTGCAACTCCATCTTGCCACCAGGAAAGTAGTCTTTTTGAATATCAATCAAGAGCAGTCCAACGTTCACGCAAATGTCTCCAATATAACCCATCACACACTTCAAATCTCGGTATGCTCTGCCATAAATCTCTGGGAATTAATCCCTATTCCCTGGCTGAAATTTACCAACGAACCAGTAGATGCGCCGATTCTACCCGCACCGATCATCTTTATACAAGCCGAAAAATACCCCTTGCTTTCGATTTGCATGATTGGGTTGCTCAAATAGTTTATGGCCAAGAACATTTATCCTACGACGATCAGTAACATCACCTTTTGTTTCTGCGTACAGCAGCGCCAGAAAGGCGCAAATTTGAACAGAAGCAGCCAAAATGCCATTTTTTAGCGACGATGTTTCGGCTCAGACAAGGCAGCAGTACTGATAAACAGGCAGGCTGAAAGCGCCTGGAAAGTTGATAGTCCATTTCTCAACTTCTGGCCTGTCATCCACCAGACAGGCAGGATGAAGACGATAAGAAACCCTTAAGTTTTATTTCGCACTCCAGAAGCGGATGGTTCCATCCTCGCCGGCGGAGACCAGCGTCAGACCATCGGGGGAGAAGGCCAGGGAGGTTACCGCGCCCCTGTGGCCGGGCAGCGTGGCGATGAGCTTCCAGGCAGCCACGTCCACCAGCGAGATCGAGCCATCCGCCTGCCCCACGGCGATCAACCGGTCGTCAGGGCTGAAAGCCAGGGCGGTGAGTCAGGTATGCTCGGAGAAGGAATATTGGTTGATTTCATGGCTATTTTGGTCGAACAGAATCAAGGTGGGCGGTGGATTCCAACGTTGAGATGTCTGGGCGCTAAAAAGACCATCTGGGCTGGCGGCAGAGTGCTCGGCTTGATCGTCCAATGCCCAATAACTTGGCCCCGGCAGGTAATCCGATAGTTGGAACTGGCTTTCGGCGTTCAGGATATAGGTCCAGATTTCGCCAGGAGCTTTGGTGGTCAATTGTTTGCCGTCGGGGCTGAAAAAGGCCGAATAAAAGCCCGGCAAGATTATGCCTTCCCACATATACTCGACAAACGGGTCGCCAGCTATCCCTGCGAGTGTCTGCCCAAACTCCCCGGTGCGGGCATCCCAAACGGACATGCGCAGCCGGTTGGCCACGGCCAGCCAATCCCCGGCGGGGCTGGCGGCGAAGATCGTGCCGGAGAAAATGGATGTGGTTTGCAGCAGCGTGCCATCCGGCGGGTGCAGCACCCAGGCGGTGTTGGCTTCCCAGGCGTGCAGGTTCCCATCCAGCCCAAAGACCAAGCCCCGGATCGGGCCGGTGTGAGTTGGCAGGCTTCGGATCGCCTTACCGCTGGCCATATTCCAAAGGATGATCGTGCCATCGGCGTCAACGGATAGCAGGCGCGTCCCATCGGGGCTGAAACGCAGCCGGTCAATCGGCGCGGCGTGCCCTTCCATGCGATAGATCAGCTTGCTGCCAGCCGCCTCATACAGCCAGATATTGCGCTCACTGTCGCCGACGGCCAGCAAACGGTCATCGGGGTTGAGCGCCGCGGCAGTGACGCGCCGGTGATAGAGCAACAGGTTGCCGTCGGGTTCGCCGGTGTAAAGCGAAAGCTGATAAGGACGCGTGACCTCGGGACGCACATCCCAAATCCAGGCCGAGCCGCCCGCCGCGCCGACCACGAATTTCCCGTCTGCGCTGAAGGACAGGTCGGTGATGGCGGCATCCGGCCCGCCCACGGCGTTGACGATCTTCCCGGTCTGGATGTCCCAGATGCGCACGAACTGACTGACCCACAGGTTAGGCCCATAACCATTCACGGCAGCGAGCAGACGGTTGTCGGGGCTGAAGACAGGCATTTGGGATTGGTACGCGCTGAGAAGCGTGGCGACGGATTGCCCGGCGGCGAGGTCGTAGACGCGCAGGTTGCCGTCGGCGTCGCCGTAAACCAGCAGGCTGCCCTCCCGGTTGAGGCGGACGGGGCCGAAACCGGGCATCTCGGCCAGCAGTTGGCCGGTGGAGAGGTTCCAGACCTGCACGCTCTGGCCGATCACACCGGCGGCCAGAATCTCTCCGTTGGGCAGTTGGGCGACGGTTTCACTCCAGGCCGCCGTAGGCAGGTGGGCGCTTTCGCTGAACGGGGCGCCGCCAAAAGTCGAGACGCCCTGCGACCCGCTGGTCAGGAAAGTGATGTCGCCGGGAGCGTCAGCCCAGATGATGTCGCTCAAAACGCCGCCGCCAAAGCGGGCGGCTTCGTGGAGCTGATCCGCATTTTCCGGGGATATGGCTCCCTCCGGGAGTGTGGAAGTCACTGGTAAGGTGATGGATTGGGTGGGGATCGGCGTCTCGGTGGGGCTGACTCCGCCCCAGGGGGTGGCAGACGGCGGCAGCGCCGCGGGGGGAAGCGATTCCTGGGAAGCAGCATCCCGAATGGCCGAGATGTCCCACAATTCGGCTTTTCCATCGCGACCGACAGCCAGAGTAATGTTGTCTGAGCTGATGGTTATCTGCCACGGGCTGAATCCCTGCCAGGCGTAGATCAATTTGCCGGTAGCCGTCTTCCAAAAATACAGGTTGTCGCCGCTAACAGCGATCAGCAGGCTGCCATCCGGGCTGAAGCGTATCGGCTCGGTTCTCTGCGATATGGTTGGCAGCTTGAGCATCTCGCCGGTATCCAGATTCCATAGCTCGATCCAATAGCTGTATTCGTTGCAATTGTTGCGTGCAAAGTAGGGGCCGTTGAGCGTTGTGACATTGTAGGAGCCGGGGTTTGCTGCGGGCAGGTCGATCTGATCGAGCAGTTGGCCGGATTGCGTATCCCATACCTGGGTAACGTGGCCGGTCACCGCATACAGGCGCTTGCCGTCAGCGGAGAAGGAGACGCGGGTAGCATAAGCAGGTGCGACGGGCTGCGTCATCGTGACGATTTGGCTGGCGCTGGCGATATCCCAAATCTCGATGGTGTTGCCATTTCTAAACGCCAGGCGCTGACCGTCGGGTGAAAAGGCGATTCCCTGTCCAGTGAAAACGCCTGCCCCGGTGCTGAAGTCAATCCCGCCGCCAGCCGCGGAATACCCCTGCCCGGCTTCCAGCATATCGCTGGTCAGGTTCAAGACGATGGCGCCGGTGTGCGTATCTCGCACGACGATGTCGCCCTGATCGTAATTCTGACCCAGTAAGCTCCCGTCGGGGCTGAAAGCCCAGCCGACTGTCCAACTCTGATTGATATCCTCGATGGACAATTTCACTTTCTGGGCGGCGAGATCCCACAGTTGCACACTTTCGCCGCCCATCGCCAGGGTTTTCCCATCCGGGCTGAACAGCACGCCGCTGCCATCGGCGTAGCCTTCCTGGTGCATGGCAACGGTATACGGATCAGGGGTAACTACCGGCGTGACCAGCGGCTCGACCTGGTTGGTTGCCAGGCCGTACACCTGGTCGGGCTGATCGCTCACCGAAACGATGATCTGGCGGCCGTCGGCGCTGAAGCGGATGTCGGTAATGCTATCCATAAATCCGGCGATGGCGCGGTCGAGCTTGCCGGTAGATACGGCAAACAGGCGCAGCACGCCGTCGTTGCCGCCTGATGCCAGGTAGAGTCCGTCAGGGCTGAACGCGACGCTGTTGATTCCGGCAATGTGGGAAATGGAAAACTGAACGATGCCGGTTTGTAAATCCCAGACGTAGAGCAAATTGTGATGGGTATCCTGATAGCCAGCCGCCAGCCAGCGGTTGTCCGGGCTGATGGCGGGGGCGCTCATGGTATGGTAGTTGTTGGGGCTTAAGACCGGGTAGGATTGGTTCCATTCCCAATAGGGATTGTCGTTTGCAGCAATCTGAGTTGCTCGCAAACGATCGGTGTCGGTTTCGATGCGCTGGCGCGTTTCGAGACCGAACACGATCACGGAATCATACGGGCCGCCGGACGTTGATCCGTCACTCCGGGACACCAGGTAGCGACTGTCGGTCGAAAAGGTAGCTTCGCCTCTTATGAACCCACAACAATTATCAACCGAGCCAGTCATTGTATTCACGACTCGTGCGCCCATACTCAAACGGACAAGAATCCATAGACTATCGGGGCTGAACTTGTCAACCGCTAACATATCATCGCCCAGATCTAGCGAGCCGATTTCTACACCGCTGGCCGCATCCAGCCAGTGCAGGGTTTCTCCTTCGGTCATTGCAATCATTTTGCCATTTGGTGAATAAACCACGTTGCCCATCAACCCTTTGCCAAGCGTGGTCAGGAGCATGGGGTGAAGGTCGGGTGTGGCGGTGGGAGAGGATGTCTGGGTGGCCGTGGAGGAGGCTGTGCTGGTGGGGGGGATG